>NZ_JBEXID010000033.1:0-83295 GCF_040608395.1 Streptomyces sp. NPDC005181 | reverse complement strand
CATCTACCGATCCCCGGTCCGGGGTCGGATAAAGCGGCGGGTACGGGGTCGGGGACCGCGGCCGGTCCGGGGTGGGCGGGGGGGGGTGTCGGGTCCGCCCGGGCGGACCCGACGGATCCTGTGACCCCGGCGGATCCGGCGTGGTGCCCGGTCGCCGCGCTCGCTGCCTCGGCCGCACCGGTGCCGAGCACCACGCCGGCCGCCGTGACCAGCAGCAGCGCGCGCCGCGCCCCGTGCGCGGCAGGGTGTCCTCCGCACCGCGTCGGCAGCGCCCGGGCGGCGGCGCGCCGCCGCGCGGCGCACCCCGGGCAGGTGCAGTCGATGGCCGGTGCGTACTCCTCGAAGGCCGGCACAGTCATGCGAATCCCTTCCGCACTCTCAAGATCTTTGGGCGCATCTGCACGGGCGTCAGTGTCTCAACTCACCTGACATATTGTATTTTGACGGATAGAAGTGAAAAAACGACCATCCGACAGGCCGTGATCGTCGGGAAATGGTCGGGAGCACTCCTGGAGGTCGGGTAGAGTTCTTCATGTCAGCAGGCGCCGCTAGCTCAGTTGGTTAGAGCAGCTGACTCTTAATCAGCGGGTCCGGGGTTCGAGTCCCTGGCGGCGCACGCAGAGTCAAGACCCCCTCACCGAGCGTGAGGGGGTCTTGTTCGTGTACGCGCGGTCCGTACACCTCCGTGCGCCCCCTCCGCCAGAGCTGCCCAAATCGCACATATAGCCGGTTAGCGGGCTGTTTCACCCTTGCGATAACGACCTGGGTCATACAACCTGTCATGGGGTCATCGGCTTCAACCGAGCCGATGGCGCGCGCAGTTGGGACAGCACGGGGGAAGTTCCGGTTGGGGTACCGCGGGGTGAGGGCCCCGCTCATGGACGGATGCCGAGGGGGCATCATGCAACCGGAAGGGCGCCATCCCATGTCTCAGGGGAAGGCGGCCCGCCAGCGATGTCGTCCGCGGCAATCGAGGGGGATGCGCCGCGGACGAGACGACCGACCAATCACGCAGTGACCAGTGCGTGCAGGGGGATGACCCATGACGTCGACGCCGACTGGCGCCGGGCAGAACAACGACGACTCCTCCCGGACCACGCGGCTGCGGATACCCCCGCAGCCGCGGACCGGGGTACAGCGGCGCCACCCGAAGAAGGAGCTGCCGCGTTACGACTACGAGCACTACAGCCGGCTCGCCGGGCCACTGACCCAGCCCGATCCGGACAAGCCGTACACCGTGCAGTACCGCTCGCTGCTCTCGCAGGAGCCGCACAGAATCCGCGCGGCGCTCCTGCTCGGCGCCGCGCCGCTCGTCTCGCTCGGCCTGTTCGCGTGGCTGATGCAGCCCGAGCACTGGACCCAGCGCGACCCGAACCTCAAGAACGACACGCTGCTGATCCTCGACATCGTCATGCTTGTCTCGATCGGCCTGATCGAGCTCTTCCGCACGATGAATGTCCTGTCGAACGCGCACGCGACGCTGGTCGCGCGCGACCCGGTCCCGGTGGTGCCGGAGTCCGGCACCAGGGTCGCCTTCCTCACCTCCTTCGTCCCGGGCAAGGAGCCCCTGGAGATGGTGACGAAGACCCTCGAGGCGGCGGTCCGCATCCGGCACCGCGGGCTGATGCACGTCTGGCTGCTCGACGAGGGCGACGACCCCGCGGTGAAGGAGGTGTGTGCCCGCCTCGGGGTGCACCACTTCTCCCGCAAGGGCGTCCCGCGCTGGAACCAGGCCAAGGGCGCCCACCGCGCGAAGACCAAGCACGGCAACTACAACGCCTGGCTCGACGCGCACGGCGGCGCGTACGACTTCTTCGCCTCGGTCGACACCGATCACGTACCGCTGCCCAACTATCTGGAGCGGATGCTCGGCTACTTCCGCGACCCGGACATCGGCTTCGTCATCGGCCCGCAGGTCTACGGAAACTACGACACGTTCGTCACGAAGGCCGCCGAGTCCCAGCAGTTCCTCTTCCACGCGCTGATCCAGCGCGCGGGCAACCGCTACGGTGCCCCGATGTTCGTCGGCACCAGCAACGCCGTGCGGATATCGGCCCTCAAGCAGATCGGCGGCCTGTACGACTCGATCACCGAGGACATGGCGACCGGCTTCGAGATGCACCGCGCCCGCAACCCGCGCACCGGCCGCAAGTGGCGCTCGGTGTACACCCCGGACGTGCTGGCCGTCGGCGAGGGCCCGACCGCGTGGACCGACTTCTTCACCCAGCAGCTGCGCTGGTCACGGGGCACGTACGAGACGATCCTCAAGCAGTACTGGAGAGGGATCGGGACGCTCCCCTTCGGCAGGTTCTTCAACTACACGATGATGATCATCTTCTACCCGATGTCGGCCCTGAACTGGATCCTGGCAGCGCTCAGTTGCGCGCTGTTCCTGGGCATGGGCGCCTCGGGTGTTCAGATCGACCCGGTCGTCTGGATGATGCTGTACGGCAATGCCTCGGCGCTCCAGATCGGCCTGTACATCTGGAACCGGCGGCACAACGTCTCGCCCCACGAGCCCGAGGGCTCCGGCGGTCTGGCGGGCATGATGATGTCCGCGCTCTCCGCCCCGGTCTACGCACGTTCCCTGATGGATGCCGTGCTGCGCCGCAAGAGCTCCTTCGTGGTGACGCCCAAGGGCGACTCGTCCAGCCCGGACACGCTGTTCGGCACCTTCCGTATCCACCTCTTCTTCATCCTGGTCTTCGGCGGTTCCATCACCGCGTCCTTCGTCCTCGGCCACAGCCATCCGGCGATGCTCACCTGGGCCGCGCTGGCCCTGCTGATCACGGCGGCGCCGATCTTCGGCTGGCGGTACACCGTCCGCGCGGAGAAGAAGAAGCGGCGCGGCGGACCACCACCGCCGCAGGGCGGCGCACCGGCCCCGCATCCGGCGCACGCCCCGCAGGAGCGGCCCGACCGGCTCTCCGACGACCAGACCATGCAGATCGCCCTTGGGGGACGTAAACGATGAAGTACCGTCCGAGCCGCCGTACCCGCCGCATGGCGATCAGTACGGCGGTGGTTCTGGCGCTCGCGGGAGCGAACGGGCCGTGGCTGTACCGCTTCGGCAGCGAGCGCTACCACGCGTACACGATCAACAAGCCGGAGTACAAAGCCGCCAACGGACACTGGGACTTCCTGGACGTCCCGTCCGAGTTCAGGATCAATACGATCCATGCCGCCCTGCTGCACACCGGCAAGGTGCTGCTCGTCGCGGGCTCCGGCAACAACCAGAAGAACTTCGACGCGAAGAGCTTCCGGTCCGTGCTGTGGGACCCGGGGACCAGCACGTTCAAGAACATACCCACGCCCAAGGACATGTTCTGCTCCGGTCACACCCAACTGCCCGACGGCAAGCTGCTGATAGCCGGCGGTACGAAGCGGTACGAGAAGCTCAAGGGCGATGTCACCAAGGCCGGCGGCCTGATGATCGTCCACAACGAGAACCCGGACAAGCCGATCACCCTGCCCGCGGGCACCCGGTTCACCGGCAAGGAGAACGGGAAGTCGTTCGTCTCCAAGGACCCGGTGCTGGTCGAGAAGGCCACCAAGGTCTTCGACAAGCAGACCGGCGCCTTCCTGCGCAACGACCCCGGCCTCGGCCGGATCTACGTCGAGGCCCAGAAGGCCGGCACGACGTACGAGACGGGTACCCAGGACAACTACCGCATCTCCGGCCTCTCCGGATCCGACGCCCGGAACGTATACGGGATCGCCCAGAAGCTCGCCCTCGACAAGAAGGATTTCCAGGGCATCCGGGAGACGTACGAGTTCGACCCGGTCGCGGAGAAGTACATCACCGTCGACCCGATGAACGAGGCACGCTGGTACCCGACGCTGACCACGCTGGAGGACGGCAAGGTCCTCGCCCTGTCCGGGCTGGACGAGATCGGGCAGATCGTGCCGGGCAAGGACGAGATCTACGACCCGAAGACCAGGAAGTGGAAGTACACCGGCATCGTCCGGAAGTTCCCCACCTACCCCGCGGTCTTCCTCCTGAACGACGGCAAGCTCTTCTACTCCGGCTCGAACGCCGGATACGGCCCCGCCGATGTCGGCCGCGACCCCGGCATCTGGGACCTGGCGACCAACAGGTTCACGAAGATCCCCGGGCTGAGCGACGCCGACGAGATGGAGACATCGGCGACAGTACGGCTGCCTCCCGCCCAGGACGAGAAGTTCATGGTCATCGGCGGCGGCGGGGTCGGTGAGTCGGCGAAGTCCAGCGACAAGTCCCGGCTGGTCGACCTCAAGAGCCCCGACCCGGAGTTCAGGGACGGCGCCTCGCTCGACGAGGACACCCGCTACCCGAGCGCTTCACTGCTGCCGGACGACTCGGTGCTGGTCACCGGCGGTTCCGACGACTACCGGGGGCGCGGCGGCTCGGACATCCTGCAGGCACGGCTCTACGACGCGAAGACGGACACGTACAAGCGGGTCGCGGACCCGGCGGTGGGCCGCAACTACCACTCGGGGTCCGTGCTGCTCCCCGACGGCCGCGTCATGATCTTCGGCTCGGACTCGCTCTACGCCGACAAGGCGAACACCCGCCCCGGCATCTTCGAGCAGCGCATCGAGATCTACACCCCGCCGTACCTGTACCGCGACTCGCGTCCGGAGCTGACGGCGGGGCCGAAGAGCATGCGGCGGGGCGGTACGGGGATGTTCACGACCACGCCGGGGTCGACGATCACGTCGGCGAAGCTGATGCGGCCGAGCGCGGTGACGCATGTGACGGACACGGACCAGCGGTCGGTGGAGCTGGGGCTGAAGAGGACGGCGGGGGGCATCTCGGTGACGGTGCCGAAGAACCGGGCGTTGGTGCCGTCGGGGTGGTACATGCTGTTCGTGACGGACGCGAAGGGGACGCCGTCGGAAGGGACATGGGTGGAGATCCCGTAGCGGACATCGCGCCCGTCGAGGCGTCCCCCATGCCCTTCAGGCCATGGGGGAGCTCGAGGTCAGCGAACCGGCCACCGGACGTCCCTGGTACTACTTCGTGTTGCGGGCCAGACCCAGCGCGTACTCCGGCCACCAGGCCCCGGCCTTCGGACCCCCCTTGCAGGCACCGTCCGACTCCCCGGGCCGCTTGACCCAGAGATACGCGTCGACCAGGTCCTCACCGGTGTCCGTCGTCGGCGGTTCGCCGAGTGCGCGCCCCGGGGGGTTGCACCAGTTCTCCTTCGGGTCGCCGCCGTCGTAGGGGCCGTTGCCGTTGCGGCTGGTGTCGATCACGAACGGTTTGCCGCCGACTTTCGCCGACAGCTGTTTGCCGAAGTCCGTACTGGTCGCCGTGGTCTGGAAGTTGGAGACATTGACCGCGAAGCCGTCCGCGTCGGCGATGCCTGCCCGCTGGAGCGGCTGGAAGAGCGCGTCGGGGGTGTGCCAGCCGGCGTTGCCCGCGTCCATGTAGACGCGGGTGTCCGGCAGTTGCTTCAGTCGCTGGACGGCGCCCTTGAGGAGGTCGTACCGCTCCTCGTGGAACTCCTGCGGCGTGCAGCCGTCGACCAGGTGCAGCAGCGCGTCCGGCTCGAGGATCACCGTGGCACGGCGGTCGCCGATGCCCTGGGCGACCTTCTCCAGCCAGGCTCGGTACGCGTTGCCGTCGGCGGCGCCGCCCTTCGAGAACTGGTCGCAGTCGCGGTGCGGGATGTTGTAGAGGACCAGCAGCGCCTCGCGGCCGGCCTTCGCGGCCGCCTCGGTGAAGCCCTTGGCCTCGGCCTCGGGGTTGTCCGGGCCGATCCACTCGCCGACCGGCTGCCGGGCGATCTTCCCGATCAGGTCGGCGTTCTTTTCGTTGCCGTCCTTGGTGTAGGCGGCGACCTGCCGGGCCGCGTTCCCGTCGGGGTTGACCCAGTAGGGGGCGCTGCCCGGGGGCTGCCGGCCGATCGCGGCGGGGTTCTTGTCGCCGTCGTCGCCGGCCGAGGAACATCCCGCGAGCAGCACCATCGCGCCGGCCGCGGCCACCGCCCCCGTGCGGAACCGGCCGGTGTAATTGCCGTACATCCACTCCCCCTTGGGTGCCGGACAAGACCGGTCGAATCCATCCTGACACACCCGAGTGCCCGACTTGCCCGTACGCATGAGGACGTTCACGGACGACGGACAGTGACCGGTTCTGGACGTACCGTCAAAAAACGACTGGGTCCCGACCGTTCATCGGCCTACAGTGTTCAGGAGTGGCCACACGCCCCCTTGCCCTCCCGTGTCGGCGCCGGGCTTCTCCCGCAGCCCGCGCACCGCGGTCGAGGACCGGCCCGGCCGGCGCCCCGGGGGAAGACGGGCGCCGGCCGGGCCAGGTATCTCTCTTCTGCTCGGGACGCGCCTACGCGGAGTCGGCGGACTTGGCGGACTTGGCCGCAGCCTCGGCGGACTTGTCCGCGGCCTTCTCGCCGGTCAGATAAGCGGAGACGACCACGTTGGCGTTGTACTCGTGCGACGCCCGGTCGAACGTACCTCCGCAGGTGATCAGCCTCAGCTCCGCCCGGCCGTCCTTGCGGGGCCCGTACGCCTTGTGGGCGTTGAAGCGGTCCCGGGTGAAGACCTGGACGTCGTCGATGGTGAACTCGGCGACCGTGCCGTCCGTGCGGACCACCCGGATCTTGGCGCCGGGACGGGCCGCGCTCAGCCCGTAGAAGACGGCCGGTTTGGTCTCGGTGTCGACATGGCCGACGAAGAGCGCGGCGCCGGCCGCGCCGGGCCGGGTACCGCTGCCGTACCAGCCGACCGTGTGCGGTGTCGCGAAGGACGGCGGGTCGATCGCTCCCGCCGCGTCCAGGCCGCGGGAGACGACGGGGGCCTTGATGCCGATCGAGGGGATCTCGACCCGCTCGGGCGCCGCACCCTTGATCGGGGCGTGCGGCGCGGGCAGCGGTACCCCGAGCGGGCGGCCGACCGCGGCGACATCGCCGGTGGTCGGGGCGGAGCTTGCGCCGGAGCCGTCGGTGATGCCGCGACCCCAGAGCCACAGGCCCAGCAGCACGATGGCCCAGGCCACTCCGGTGAGCAGCCGGCCGGTGCCTGTCGGGCGGTCCGAGGCGGACATCTCGCTCAGTCCGCGGACGGGCGGCGACGGCGGCGGGCACTGCGGAAGGCGACGGCGACGGCCGCGACGGCGGCCAGGGCCAGCCCGAGCACGGCATGTGCGATGCCGGGGCCGTCCTGCTGGGCCGCCTCGCCGGCGAGGAGCGTCGCGGTGCCGCCGCCTCCGGCGCGGACCGGGGCGATCGGGTCGAGGGGCACGGCGCCGTCGCGGGCGACGACGGTGATGGTGCCGGATACCCGGGTGTCCTTGTCGTCGTCGCAGGTCACCCAGATGTCGTAGTCGCCGGCCGCGGCGTCCGAGCGGATCCTGGCCCGGGCGGAGAGCCCGCTGTCGTCGGCGGACGAGAAGCCGGCGTCGGAGTCGAAGGCGTCGGAGATCCCTTTGGCCTCCTTGCCCTTGCAGCCGTCGACCTGCAGGTCCACCTCACCCCCAGGGGTGATGGAGGACGGGTCCACCGCGAGGGTGGCGCCGGTCTTGGAGTCCTTCTCCTGGCCGGTGTCGGAGTCGGCCAGCGCGACGGGAGCGGGCATCAGTGTCGCCGCGATCACCACGGCTCCACAGAACGTGAGGGGTATTGAACGCATCGTGAACCTCCTAAGGGTAGGTTCACGCGTCCGGCGGGTTTTCGCATCCGCTGGGGCGGCGGGACTGGTCCGTGGGGGTGCGGGGAACGGTGCGCCAGAACGCTTCCCCGCACGCGCCCGTGCCGGCCGGGCTCAGCCCACGTCGATGAGGTCGACCAGGTCGGCGATGGAGTCGACGACCGTGGACGGCCGGAAGGGATAGCGGTCTATGTCGGCCGGGCTCGTCAGACCGGTCAGCACCAGGAAGGTGTGCATGCCCGCCTCCAGGCCGGCGAGCACATCGGTGTCCATCCGGTCGCCGATCATGGCGCTGGACTCGGAGTGGGCGCCGATCGCGTTCAGCCCGGTACGCATCATCAGCGGGTTGGGCTTGCCCGCGAAGTACGGGTCCTTGCCGGTGGCCTTGGTGATCAGTGCGGCGACGGCCCCGGTGGCGGGCAGCGGGCCCTCGGCGGACGGACCGGTCTCGTCCGGGTTGGTGCAGATGAAGCGGGCCCCGCCGTTGATCAGCCGGATCGCCTTGGTGAGCGCCTCGAAGCTGTACGTACGGGTCTCGCCGAGGACGACGTAGTCCGGGTCGTGGTCGGTGAGGACGTACCCGATGTCGTGCAGCGCGGTGGTCAGCCCGGCCTCGCCGATGACGTACGCGGTGCCGCCGGGCCGCTGGTCGTCGAGGAACTTCGCGGTGGCCAAGGCCGACGTCCAGATGTTCTCCACCGGCACGTCCAGGCCCATGCGCCGCAGCCGGGCGTGCAGGTCGCGCGCCGTGTAGATCGAGTTGTTGGTCAGCACCAGGAACGGCAGCCCGGATTCCCGAAGCCGCTTGATGAAGGCGTCTGCCCCGGGGATCGGAGTGCCTTCATGGATGAGGACTCCGTCCATGTCGGTGAGCCAGGATGTGATCGGCTTGCGCTCTGCCATGTGGGACTCCTGCCGTACGCCGTGTGCGGGGACGCCGGCGGCACCGCGTTGTGCAGCGCCGACATCCCCGATTTTAGGGGGCCGGGCCGGTGGGCCCGTGCCGGCCGTCGCAGTCAGCTTCCGGTGGCCGTCTTCCAGGCGTCCACGTAGCCGTCCAGGTTGGTGCCGATGTCCGACCAGTCCGGTTCGAAGACCTCCACCCCGTTCATCAGCTTGCTGAGCGCGATGGCGTTCGCGTCGGTGGCCTCGATGTCCTTGCGGGCGGAGAAGCCGCCGCCGACCTCGCTGACGTCCTTCTGGGCCTGCTCGGAGAGCATGAAGTCGAGCAGCTTCTTGCCGTTGGCGCTGTGCGGGGCCTTGCTGACCAGTCCGGCCGCGTAGGGCAGGGCGAACGTGGTGGGCTTGGCGCCGGCCTTCGCGGGGAACCAGATGCCGAGGTTCGGCATGTCCTTGGACTGGGCGTAGTTCATCTGGACGTCGCCGTTGGCGACGAGCAGTTCGCCCTTGTCGACCTTGGGGGCGAGCTTGCCGGTGGAGGCGGACGGGCCGACGTTGTTGGCCTGGAGCTTCTTCAGGTACTCCATCGCCGGCTCCTTGCCGCCGAAGTCGTGCATGGCCTTGATGAGTACGGCCGTGCCGTCACCGGCGACTCCGGGGGTGGAGTACTGGATCTTCTCCTGGTACGTCCCGTCGGTGAGCTCGTCCCAGGTGGTGGGCGCGGTCTTCAGCTCCTTCTTGTTGTAGACGAAGCCGAAGTAGTTGTTGACGACCGAGGTCCACTTGGCGTCGGACGCCTTGTCGGCGGCGTCGACCTGGTCGGAGCCGGCCGGTGCGTACGCCGTCAGGAGGCCCTTGGAGTCGGCCTGCTGGATGAACGGCGGGAGCGTGACCAGCACATCGACCTGGGTGTTGGACTTCTCGCGGACGGCGCGCTGCACCATCTCGCCGGAGCCGCCCTCCACGTACTCGACCTTGATGCCGGTCTTCTTCTCGAAGTCCTTGAAGACCTTGTCGTACCAGCCGTCGCCGTTCTCGCCCTTGAGGCCGTCCGCGCTGTAGACGGTGACGACCTTCTCGTCGGAGGCGGCGGAGGAACCGCCGCAGGCGGAGAGGGTGGCGGCCAGGGCGAGGGCGCCGGTGACGGCGGCCAGCGGCTTGAGGTGGCTCTTGCGCATGGGTGTCGTATCTCCTGGAAGTGGGTTCGGTACGGGGGGTGTCAGCGGTACGGGGGTGTCAGCGGTACGAGGCTTTGGTGCGGATGCGGGAGACCGCGAGCAGGACCAGCAGCGTCGTGCCCATGAGGACCACGGCCACGGCGGCGCCTGTGAAGAGCGAGCCACGGTCGGTGGCCGCGAAGATCTGCACCGGGAGCGGTGTCCAGTCGGGCGGGTAGAGCATCATCGTGGCGCTCAACTCGCCCATGGACAGGGCGAAGCACAGCCCGGCAGCCGCCGTGAGGGAGGGCAGCAGGAGCGGCAGCTTGATCCGCCACAGGACGTAGGAGGGGCGGGCGCCGAGACTGGCCGCCGCCTGCTCGTACATCGGGTCGAGACGCAGTGTCGCGGCCGAGACCGACTGGTAGGCGAACGCCGTGACAAGAATGGTGTGCGCCAGGATCACGATCCAGCGCGTGCCGTTGAGCAGCATCGGCGGCTTGCTGAACGCGACGAGCACGGCGAGGCCGACGACGACGGACGGTACGGCGACCGGCAGCATGAACAGCCCGTCCAGGAACCGCTTGCCGCGCCGCCGCAGCGTGGCGGCGGCGAGCGCCGCCCAGGAGCCGATGGTGAGAGCGAGCAGGCTGGCGCCGACGGCGGTGATCAGGCTGGTGGTGAGGGCCTGGAGGGAGTCGCCACCGGTGGCGGCCCGGTAGTGCTCGGTGGTCGGGCCCGAGGGGAAGGCACCGGACCAGTTGGTGGTGAACGACGCGGCGACGATCACCAGCAGGGGCAGCGCGAACAGGGGGACGAAGAGCAGGAAGAAAACGGCCCAGGTGGCCCACTTCCCGGTACGGCTATGCACCAACACGGCGGCTCACCATCCGATACAGGCTGTAGAGACCCACGGAGATCGCGATGTTGACGACGGCGACGGCACAGGCGGCCGGGTAGTCGGACTCCAGGATGGCCTTGCTGTAGACGAGCATCGGCAGAGTCGTGACCCCTTTCGCGCCGGTGAACAGCACGATCCCGAACTCGTTGAGGCACATCACGAGGACGAGGGAGCCGCCCGCGGCGAGCGCCGGGAGCGCCTCGGGGAGGATCACCCGCCGCACGATCCGGGCCGGCTTCGCGCCCAGGGAGGAAGCGACCTCCAGCTGGGCGGTGTCGAGCTGCGAGAACGCGGCGAGCAGCGGCCGCATCACGAACGGGGTGAAGTACGTGATCTCCGCGAGGAGGACGCCCCACGGGGTGGTGAGGAAGTGGAAGGGCCCGTCCGCCGCCCCGGTGACATCCGTCCAGACACCGTTGGCCATGCCGACGGTGCCGTAGATGAACAGCAGGGCGAGGGTGATCAGGAAGGACGGGAAGGAGAGGAAGACGTCGATGAACCTGGCGACCGCCCTGCCGCCGGGGAACGGTACGAAGGCGATGACCAGGGCGAGGACGAAGCCCAGCACCAGACAGCCGACGGTCGAGCCGACGGCGAGCCAGACGGTGGTGGTCAGCGCCGAGCGGAACGACGCGGAGGCGAAGACGTCGCCGTACGGGGCGAGTGAGGTGCCGCCCTCGTCCGGGCTGACGGACTGCTGGACGACAAGGGCCAGCGGGTAGAGGAAGACAAGGGCGAGAACGGCGACAGGCGGGAGCGCCCAGACGAACCGGGGGGTGTGCAGCGTGGCGGTCCTGCGGTCCGCGGGGGCGGAACGGGTGGGCGCCAACTCCGGTGCGGGATCAGCAGGCTTGAGGCGGACACCGGTGCTACCCATCGTGCGCCCCCGTTGCTCCCGCGGGCAGTAGCACCGCGTCCTCGGCGGCGAAGTGCAGGGTGACCTGGTCGCCGAGCGCCGGAGAGTCGCGCAGTTCGCGCAGGTCGGCCTTGATCCGGTGGCCTTCGACGTCGACGTACAGCCGGTGGGTGGAGCCGCGCCACTGGACCTCGGTGAGGGCGCCGGTCAGCGCGTTGGGCCCGTCGCCGAGCCCGATCAGGTGGGGCCGGACGCAGAGGGTGGCCGTGACACCGTCTGCGGCCTCACCGGTCGGTACGTCGAGCCTGTGCCCGGCGAACTCCACGGTGCCCGCGGTCCCGGCGACGGTGACCGGCAGCAGATTGGCGTTGCCGACGAATGACGCGGTGAACTCCGTACGCGGGCGACGGTACAGCTCCTGCGGGGTGCCGCAGTCCTGCAGTCGCGCCTTGTCCATGACCGCGATCCGGTCGGCGAGGGTCAGCGCCTCGACCTGGTCATGGGTGACGTACAGGATGGAGACGTCCGGCAGCTCCCGGTGCAGACGGGCCAGTTCGGCGAGCATCCCGGAGCGCAGCCGGGCGTCGAGCGCGGAGAGCGGTTCGTCGAGCAGCAGCACATCGGGGCGGATGGCGAGCGCGCGGGCGATGGCGACGCGCTGCTGCTGGCCGCCGGAGAGCTCGCGCGGGAAGCGCTTGGCATACGCGGCCATGCCGACGAGTTCGAGGGCTTCGGCGACCCGTGCGGGGATCTCGGCCTTCGCGACCTTGCGGGCCTTGAGGCCGAAGGCGACGTTGTCCTGGACCCGCATGTGCGGGAACAGCGCGTACTGCTGGACGACCATGCCGATGCCGCGCTTGTGCGGCGGCAGCCCGGTGACATCGCGGTCGCCGAGCCAGACCCGCCCGGAGGCGGGCCGGACGAAGCCGGCGACGGCGCGCAAGGCGGTGGTCTTGCCGGATCCGGAGGGTCCCAGCAGCGCCATGACCTCGCCGGGTTCGACGGTCAGATCGAGCCGGTCGAGGACGGTGTTCCTGCCGTACGCGACGCTGACCCCGTCGAACCGGATGCCGCCGCCGTGCGCGGTGCGGCCGGCTGCTGCGGGTGCGGGTGCGCCGGTCATGCTTCCGCCCGGGCGATCAGGTCCGGCAGCTCGGCCACCGAACCCAGCACATGCGTGGCCCCGTTGCGCTCCAGCTGGTACTTGTCGTGTGCGCCGGTCAGCACCCCGGCGACGATCCCGGCCCCGGACCGTACGCCGCTGAGCATGTCGTACGAGGTGTCCCCCGCGACCACGATCTGCTGGACGCCGTCCACCGCCCCGGTGCGCAGGAACGCGGCGAGGACCATGTCCGGGTAGGGGCGACCGCGGCCGCCCGCGTCGGCGGGGCAGAGGGTCAGCGCGACCAGGTCCTGCCAGCCGAGCGCGGCGAGGATCGCGTCCTGGGTGGTGCGGGCGAAGCCGGTGGAAAGGACCACGGTCCGGCCCTCTCCCGTGAGCCGCTCGATGGCTTCGCGGGCGCCGGGGACCGGCGCGATGCGGCCGCCGTCGACCAGTTCCCCGTACGCCTCCTCGAACGCGAGGTTGGCCTGCTGGGCCCGGTCCTCGTCGCCGAAGAGGTGACGGAAGACGGAGATCTTGGACTCGCCCATGGTGGCGCGCACATAGTCGAGCTTCTCGGCGTGGTCGGCGGAGCCGGGCTGCACGCCGAGGCGCTGTGCGGCGGCGCCGAAGGCCTGCTCGACGAGGCCGCCGTCGGCGACGGTGGTCCCGGCCATGTCGAGGACGATCAGATTCAGCCTGCTCTTCTGGTCGTTCTTCTGGTCGTTCTTCTGGTCGTTCTTTTGCGGATTGCTCAATTTCCTCACCAGCCCAGTTCGTCGGCGGTCGTTTCGGCTATGGCGGGCGAGCAGGTCATACCGCGGCCGCCCGGCCCGGTGACCAGCCAGACGCCGTCCCTCACCTGCTGGCGGTGGACGACACGGCTGGTGTCGGTGCACTGGGCGTAGACCCCGGCCCAGCGGTGCCGGATCCTCGGCAGCGGGCGGCCGAGGAAGGACTCGACGACCCGGGTGAGGTGCTCGTACGGCTCCTCGACGACATCGAAGGCGAACGGGTGCTCGTACTCGTGGGTGTCGCCGATGGTCAGTCCGCCGTCCCGGCGCTGCACCATCAGCAGCTGCATCCTGTGCTCGGCGGCGGTCGGCGCCTGCGCCTGCCCGGCGTTGAGAGCGTCGAGCGCCTCGCTCCGGTACGCCGGGTAGTAGCGGAAGCTGTCGGCGTCGGCGACGGAGGTGGTGAGCGCTTCACCGAGCGGATCGGTCTGCATCATCTGGAGGCGGACGCGGCGCACCGGCAGATCGGGGCCGGCCAGCTCACGGACGAGGCCGCCGAGCCATGCGCCGGTGCACAGGACGACGGCGTCGCCGGTGTGTACGTCACCGTGGTCGTCGCGCACGGAGGCCGTACCGACCACCTCGCGGACTTCACGGCCACCGAGGAAGGTGTACCGGCCTGACGCCAACAGGCTCTGCTTCAGCGCCAGTTGGGCGGTGCGCGGCTCGACTGCCGCGTCCCGCTCGCACCACAGGGCGGCGACGAAGTCACCGCGGAGCGCAGGGTTGACGGCGCGCGCCTCGTCGGCCGTGAGCAGCTTGTAGCCGCGGGCCGCAGCGTCGGGGCGGGCCACGGCCGCCTCGGCGACGGCGATCTCCAGCGCGGTGCGGAGCGGGGTCAGCGAACCGCAGGGCCGGAAACCCAGGCCGGGCACCTGCTCCCCGATGCCCTCCCACAGCTCGCGGGCGCGCAGGGCGGTCTCCAACTCTTCACCACCGGCCCGGCCGCTGACCCAGATCTGTCCGAAATTGCGGAGCGATGCTCCGCGCGCCTCGCTCTCGCGCTCGATGTGTACGACCTCGTGGCCGCGGTTCACTGCATGCCAGGCGTGCATGGTTCCCACCACGCCGGCTCCTACGACGATGACTCTCACGACGGCAACGCTCCTTGGGGTGGGTGGCCCGTTCGGATCGCGACGGCAACGGGAGGGTGAACTGGGTCCCAAGGTTGGCCTAGACCCGTTACATTCTCGTGATCAATGTGGGTCGATCGCCGGTCTGCGGTGTCAGCTCCGCGCGCCCAGCTGGGCGGTGAAGGAGAACCGGTCGCCGCGGAAGAGAGTGCGTACGCGCTCCAGCGGCCGCCCGTTCGCGTCCCGCGAGATCCGGTGGAGCAGCAGCATGGGCAGCGCGGGCGGCGTACCGATCAGCAGCGCCTCGCGTGGGGTGGCGAGCACGGTCTCGATCCGCTCGTCCGCATCGCCGAACGAAATCCCGAGCCGGTCGCGAAGGTAGGCGTAGAAGGACGAGTCGGGGTCGAACTCGTTGTCCAGATCCGGCACGCGGCCGACGGAGACGTACGTGCTCTCCAGGCCGACCCGGTCGTCGTCGGCGAGCAGGACGCGTTCCAGGTGCCAGACCGGTTCCCCCTGCTCGACGCCGGTCTCGGGGGCGAGTGCGGCGGGGCAGGGGAACTTTTCCAGGCCGATGAGGTGACGGCCCGGGGTCCGCCCCTGGCGGCGTACACCCTCCGTGTAGCTGGCGAGGGAGAGCGGCTGCTCCAGCTTGGGACCGGCGACGACGGTGCCACGGCCCTGACGGGCGAGCCGCCCCTCCAGCAGGAGTTCGCGCAGCGCCTGACGCAGGGTCTCGCGCGACACTGCGTAGCGGACGGCGAGGTCACGCTCGGTGGGCAGCATGCCGCCCTCACCCAACTCCTCGATGAGGAGCGAGACATGGGCCTTCACGGCGTAGTACTTGGGGATACGGCCGTGCTCCGGGATGCCGGAACGGATCGGTGCGCCAGGTGCCTGGTCGTGCAGGTAGTCCACGCCCCGATGGTGGCAGACGGACATGAACACCGGTGAACGGTGCGGCACCTCGGGTCAGCGACGGGCGTGGCGCAGCCGCCGGGACCACGCGACGACGGCGGCGCCGGCGAGCAGCAGGGACCCGGCGGTGAGGAGCGAGGGCCAGGGGACGGTCGACGTCCGGCCGGTCATGGCGAGCTCGGGACGGCCCTGCGGGTCCCGGCCGGAGTCCGGGACGCGCCCGGAGGCCGGCGGGGTCGGCGTGCCACCGACGCCCCCGATGCCGTCGACGCCTCCGGCAGCAGCGGTGCCACCGGTGCCGCCGATTGCTCCAGTGGCGCCGTCCCGGGCTCCGGCTCCGGCTCCGGCTCCGGCTCCGGCTCCGTCCGCAGCGGTGTCCCGACCGAGGTCCCCGCTCCCCGCCACATCGCCGACGCCCCCGACCTCACCATCACGGGTCCCGCCGACGCCGGAGGTCTCATCGGTCTCACCGGCATTGTTGGCATCACTGATCTCATCAGAATCGCCGGTCTCACTGATCTCACTGGTCTCATCAACCTCGCCGGTTTCGCTACCGCCACTGTCCTCGACGACGCTGAAGACATAGTCGTCGGACTCACCGACCCAGTCCCCGTCATCCTTCGGCTGCGTCTTGCCGCCGTCGGCACTCGCGGCGCGCTGCCGCTGGACGATCGCGGCGTTGGCGGTGATCCGGCCGGGGCCGGTGTCGGAGGTGAACGCCATCCGGACCTGGACGGTGACGGTACGGCCCGCGGGGACGGTGAAGCCGTCGAAGTCTTCGGCGCCGTCGCCGCCGCCGAAGACACCGATGTGCTCGTCGCGGTCGGTCGTCTCCCAGGTGACGCGATGCTCGACATCGGGTCGGGCCTGATCGGCGAACTCCAGCTGGATCTGGTCGGAGGTCAGCTTCCGGTCGTCGTCGGTGAGGACCAGGACCGGGTGCATGGCCCGGCAGGACTCGGACGTCGTATTGGTCAGATCCAGGAACCAGGTGCCGTAACCGCCGCCGGAGGCATACGTCTCCGGGCCACCGTGGATCCGGGTCGTGATCGGGAAGTCGCCCGCCGTCGGTGTGCCGCAGGCGGGCTGCTGGTCGGCGGTGACGGAGCGCGGCAGGACCGCGGTGGCGGCGGCGGACGGGCCGCCGAGGACGGCGGGGACCACGCTCGCCGCGGCCAGTCCGAGGGCGAGTCCATGGCGCGGCCGCGTGGGGGAAAGCGGTGAAGAGGGTGGGAGTGGGGACGGTTCGGGGGTCGGTTCCGGGGACGGATGGGGGGACATAGCGGGACATCCTTCGCTGCTTGCGAACGGTCGGATCGCCCCGTGCCCGGAGTTCACCGGCTGTAGCCGGTGACGCTGTCACGCGCGCGCGACCCACCGGGCGTCGACATGCCGGAGGGCCACCCGGTCGGCCGCCGTCAGCCCCTCGATCAGCCGATGCCCGTACCGCTCCAACGGCGCTATGCGCCACCGCCGCTGCCGACACGTCCGAACAGCGGGGCGAGGACCAGCTGCGCAGCCCCCTCGGCGACCGGCCGGCCGCCACCGGCGGTGGTGACGAGCGGCACCGCCGCACCGGTGCCGTCACGCCGGGCGCGCTCTTCGATCACGGCACGGACCCCGCGTACGTACGCATCCGGATCCGCTCCGACGGTACGGCCGCCCAGCACCACGCGGTCGATGTCGAGCAGCCCGACGAGGTTGGCAGCACCGGTCCCGAGCACCCGAGCGGCCTCCGCGACATCGCCGTCGGCAACGGCTGCGAGACAGAGCGCCTCGATACAGCCGCGCCCGCCGCAGCTGCACGGCGGCCCGTCCAGCGACACGGTCTGATGCCCGAACTCACCGGCCCCGGTACGGACCCCGCGGTGCAACGCCCCACCGAGAAACAGCCCCGCGCCGAGCCCGGTCCCGAGATGCAGATACGCGAAGTCGCCCGGCCCGTCGGCCCGCAGGGCGAGCCCGAGGGCGGCGGCGTTGGTGTCCTTGTCGACGACGACGGGCAGCCCGGTGCTCGCGGCGAGGGCGTCCTGGAGCGGATAGCCGTCCCACTGCGGAAACCCGGTGACACGATGGAGCACACCCCCGCGGTGATCCAACGGCCCGGGCACGGCGACACCGATCCCGAGCACGGTACGCGCGCCCTCCTCGGGCGCGGTCCCGCACGGGGCGGGGCGCCCCGCCGGCACGGCCTCATCGGAGGCGACCGCCGCAGGGGTCCCGGGGCACGCACCGGGCGGGCCGGACCCGGGAGATCCCGCAACGGCGCCCGCCCGCACCGGCCCGCCCAGCACCGCCCCCACCTCGCCCGCCGCCACCGCGACGACCTCCCCCGCCGGCGCGCCGAAGTCCAGCGGCGTCCGGCGGCTCGCGACGACCGTCCCCGCCAGGTCGACCAGGACCACCGTCAGCTCGTCGCGGTCCAGGTGCAGCCCCACCGCGTGCCACGCGTCCGGGACCAGCCGCAGCACCGTCCGCGGCTTGCCGCCCGTGGACGCGCGGTGGCCGGCCTCCGTCGCCAGACCCTCCGCCCGCAGCCGGGCGGTGATCTTGCTGACGGCCTGCGGTGTGAGCCCCGTCCGCTCCGCCAGCTCCAGCCGGCTGATCCCGCGCTCGCCCGCGACACGCAGCAGGTCCAGCACGAGCGCCGCGTTGTGGCTGCGCATCGTCGGAAGGTTCGCCCCGGCACTACTCCTGTTCACGGCTCCATTGTCCCTCTCGCTTGCACTTTGGCAACAGCGTTGCTTAAGTGGATTGCATGACTGGCATCACGACTCCCGAGACGCAGCAGCAGACGCACGCGCACGAGACGCCCCTTCGCGTCGGACTCGTCGGCTACGGCCTGGCGGGCTCCGTCTTCCACGCCCCGCTGATCTCCGCGACCGAGGGCCTCGTCCTCGACACGGTCGTCACGTCGAACGAGGAGCGGCGGGCGCAGGCCCGCGCCGAGTTCCCCGACGTCTCGTTCGCCGCATCACCCGACGAGCTGTGGGCCCGCGCGGGCGGCCCCGATGCGCTCGACCTGATCGTGATCGCCTCCCCCAACAAGACCCACGTGCCGATCGCGACCGCCGCGCTGGGCGCCGGGCTGCCGGTCGTCGTGGACAAGCCGATCGCCGGTACGGCAGCCGAGGCGCGCGAGCTCGCCGCGCTGGCCGAGGAGCGCGGCCTGCTGCTCTCGGTCTTCCAGAACCGCCGCTGGGACAACGACTTCCTGACGCTTGCCCGGCTGATCGAGGACGGCGAGCTCGGTGACGTACAGCGCTTCGAGTCCCGTTTCGAGCGGTGGCGTCCGGAGCTGAAGGGCGGCTGGCGCGAGTCGGGCGATCCGCAGGAGATCGGCGGGCTGCTGTACGACCTGGGCAGCCATGTCGTCGACCAGGCGCTCGTGCTGTTCGGTCCGGCCGTGCAGGTGTACGCCGAGTCCGACGCGCGCCGCCCCGGCGCCGCCACCGACGACGACACATTCCTGGCGGTCACCCATGCGAACGGGGTCCGCTCGCACCTGTACGTCAGCGCCACGACCGCGCAGCTCGGCCCGCGCTTCCGGGTGCTCGGTTCGAAGGCCGGTTATGTGAAGTACGGGCTGGACCCGCAGGAGGCCGACCTGCGCGAGGGCCACCGCCCGTCCGCCGCCGCTCCCGGCTGGGGCGAGGAGCCCGAGGCGCTGTGGGGCCGGATCGGTGCGGGCGAGTCACCGCTGACCGGTGGCGGCGCCCCGGTCCGCACCCTGCCGGGCGACTACCCGGCGTACTACGCGGCGGTCGCCGACGCGGTGCGCGGCAAGGGCGACAATCCGGTGACGGCCCTGCAGGCCGCCGCGGCCCTGGACGTCCTGGAGGCCGCCCGCCGCTCGGCCCGCGAAGGCGTCACTGTCACCCTGCCCACCGCTTCCGAGGAGCAGACCGCATGAACCCCACCGCTCCGACCATCTCCGAGCTCATCGCGCAGGAGCGCCGACTGACTCTGCCGCATTTCGGCTACGACGACGCGTACGCCCTCGGCGGCCTGCTCGTCTCTCTGGCCCGCCGGCGGCACGCGCCGGTCGCGATCGACATCCGGCGCGGCGCCCAGCAGCTGTTCCATGCCGCGCTGCCCGGTTCGAGCGCGGACAACGACGCGTGGATCGACCGCAAGCGCAGAGTGGTCGAGCGGTACGGCGAGAGCTCGTACCTGGTCGGGACCCGGTTCCGGGCGAAGGGGACGACGTTCGAGGACTCCTCGCGGCTGGACCCGGACGTGTACGCCGCGCACGGCGGTTCGTTCCCGATCGCGGTCGAGGGCGCGGGCGTGATCGGCTCGGTCACGGTCTCCGGTCTGCCGCAGGCGGACGACCATGCACTGGTCGTCGAGGCGCTGGAACAGTTCGCCTCCACGATCGCCGGATAACGCACCGGAGGGGTGGGTCGCTGCACCAGCAGCAACCCACCCCTCCGATCTCTGACCGCCTAGCCGGCGCGGCTATGCGTCCTTGAGCTCCTGCCGCTGCCGTCCCAGGCCCTCGATCTCCAGCTCGACGACATCGCCCGCCCTCAGATACGGCTTGGGCTCCGGCTGCCCCATGGCCACTCCGGCCGGCGTACCGGTGTTGATGACATCGCCCGGGTACAGCGTCATGAACTGACTGAGGTAGCGGACGACCTCGCCCACCGGGAAGATCTGGTCGGCGGTGGTGCCGTCCTGCTTCAGCTCGCCGTTGACCCAGAGCTTCAGCGGAAGCGCCTGCGGGTCGGGCACCTCGTCCGCCGTCACCAGCCACGGCCCCAGCGGGTTGAACGTCTCGCAGTTCTTGCCCTTGTCCCAGGTGCCGCCGCGCTCGATCTGGAACTCGCGCTCGGAGACGTCGTGCGCGACCGCGTACCCGGCGACATGACCGAGGGCCTCCTCGGCGGAGTCCAGGTACCGGGCGGTTCGGCCGATGACGACGGCGAGCTCGACCTCCCAGTCGGTCTTGCGACTGCCGCGCGGCACCAGCACGGTGTCCTCGGGCCCGACGACGGTGTCCGGTGCCTTGAAGAACAGGATCGGCTCGGTCGGAATCGCCGCACCGGTCTCGGTGGCGTGGCCCTGGTAGTTCAGCCCGATGCACACGATCTTGCCGATCCGGGCGAGCGGCGGCCCGACCCGGAGCCCTTCGGCATCGAGTACGGGCAGCTCGCCGGGCGCGGCCGCGGCGGCCCGTACCCGAGCCAGTGCGGACTCGTCCGCGAGCAGGTCGCTGTCGATGTCGGTGACGATTCCCGACAGGTCACGCAGCGTTCCGTCCTGGTCCAGCAGCGCCGGTCGTTCCGCACCTGCCGTACCCACGCGAAGCAGCTTCAACGTCTGTCTCCCCTTGGTCGAGATCGGGCCCGTCGGATGGGTGGCGGCCATCGCAGGCCTGGCCGATCCTCCAAGACATCGGATCACTCCGCAAGACCTGTTCACACACTGGACCGGCGCACCCGCTGCGACGACTACGCCACGGTGGCCATGGCGGCGCCCGCGACCGGCATGTCGCGGTAGAGGACGGTTCGCTCGACCGCGGTCCAGGTGGTGCTCGTGACGATGTAGAGCGCGGCGGCGAGCGGCACGTACGCCACCGAGACCAGTGTGAAGAAGGACATCAGCGGCATCAGCTTCGTCATCGCGCCCATGCCCGGCATCGGCTGCCCGTCGGGACCGGTGGTGGGAGCGGCCGGGGCGGCGGCGAGCTGACGCTTCGTACGCCGGTAGTTGAACGTGGCGACGGCGGCGACGATCGCGAAGAGGCCGAGATAGACGACGCCCTGCGCGCCGAACAGCCCGCCGTGCGCGAGCGCGTTGTGCCAGCGCTCGCCGAGCGGGGCGCCGAAGAGCTCGTGGCTGAGCAGCGCGTTGGAGTCGCCGCCGATCTTCTGGCTGGAGAAGAGGTGGTAGAGCAGGAAGAAGGCAGGCATCTGGAGAAGGCTGGGCAGGCAGCCGGACAGCGGCGAGACCTTCTCCTTCTTGTGCAGTTCCATGAGCGCCTTCTGCATGCGCTCGGGGTTCTTGCCGTGCTTCTTGCGCAATTCTGCGATCTGCGGCTGGAGCTTGGTGCGGGCCTTCTGGCCGCGCGCCGCAGCCCGTGACAGGGGGTGCACGGCGAGCCGCACCAGCGCGGTGAAGAGGACGATCGCGGCGGCGGTCGCGGCGCCTTGGAAGAGCGGCTGGAGGAGATCGGCGAAGGAGCCGACCAGGCCGGCGAAAGCGGACATGAAGACGGACATGGGTGAGCCCTCCGGGGGGTCTCGTCGTGCCGGGAGAAAGAAGATCTGGCTCGGCATGACGACCCGCGTGGGGGGCGCCCGGGTACGCGTATGCGTACGTACACAGGCAAGAAGGTGGGGCGAAGTCCCTACGCGGCCGTCAGGAGGGCATGGCCGGGGGCTCGGGGCCGCCTGCGCCCCTTGGCGTCGGGGTCGCGCTGCGGCAGGAACGCGGTGCGGTTCTCGCGGTCGCGCATGGCTGTACGGACCCGGGTGCGGGGCACGGGGGCGGCGCAGCGCGCGCTCATGACCGAGCAGGCGACGAGCGCGGAACCGGCGGCGGCGGTGGCGGCGAGCGCGACCGCGGCGGAGAGGCTGCCGCCCTCGGCGAGGAGGACCTCGGTGAGGAGGAAGAGCAGGATTCCGACGGGCCGGGGCAGACGGGCGACACCGGCACGCAGACGGTTGCTGATGCTGATGCTCATCGGTCCCTCCCCTGTTCGGCCCGGTGGGTTCACTCGTGCGGCCCTCCAGCCGTTATACACGATGGCACCGCAACAGGTGGCCGGCGTCAGACGGGGTCGGCCTCCAGCGGCTGCAGCAGCCGGCGCGGCGCGAACAGGGCGCGGCTGACCGGATCGCCGCCGTTCGGGTCGAGCGCGTCACCCGGCCGCATCTCGACATCCTCCGGCGGTACGACCAGGGTGCAAGCCGGGCAGTTGCCGTACACCCCCAGCTCCGTACCGCAGGCGGCATGGAAGAAGAGCCGCATCGGACGCGTACCGGGAATGCGCTCGCTCCCCCACACGCCGAGGGCGCGCAGGACCGGCCAGAGGGCCTTGCCGCTGTCGGTGAGGAGGTATTCGTCGCGCGGCGGCGACTGCTGGTAGCGGCGCTTCTCCAGGACTCCGGCCTCGATGAGGGACTGCAGCCGGGCGGCGAGGACGGCGCGCGGGATGCCGAGGTGGACGAGGAAGTCGCTGTAGCGGCGGACGCCGAAGAACGCGTCGCGCACCACCAGGAGGGTCCAGCGCTCGCCGATCACTTCGAGCGCGCGGGCGATGGAGCACTGCTGTGTCGCGTAGTCCTTGCCGAGAGCCATGGGCACCACTTTACTCCCCCAAGGTTCGATGAATGAACTGACCCGTGTTAGCGTCAGCGCATAGCCCTAAGTTCATTCACCGAACCAAGAACGGCCGAGAGCCGAACCGGAACGAACGACCCGAGCCCCGGAGCGAATCCATGGCGCAGCCCACACGTCCCCTCACTCAGCAGCTCGCGCACACTGCAAGAGACACCCCACCGCACCCCCCGACACGCGCCGCGACCCGCCCGACCGCCGTCCTCTCCCCCTCCTCACCCCGCCCCACCGCCACCCTCGCCGTCACCGCCCTGGCCACCACCGTGGCGCTGATGAACTACACGTCGCCGTTGACGTCCGTCCCCGGCATCTCCGCCGCGCTCGCCACCCCCGCCTCCGGCCAGGCCTGGCTGATCAACGGCACCCCGCTAGGACTGGCCGCCTTCCTCCTGGTCGTGGGCAGCCTCGCCGACGACTACGGCCGGCGCAGGCTGTTCCTCATCGGCACCCTGGGCCTCGGCGTCACCACCGCCGCCGGCGCCTTCGCGACCAGCACGCTCGCCTTCACGCTGACCCGCGTCGCCCAGGGCGCGGCGACCGCGGCGATCCTCGCGACCAGCCTGGGCCTGCTCGTCGGCGCGTTCCCCGTGGGGCCGGCCAGGATCAGGGCGACCGGGATCTGGGGCGCGTGCGTGAGCGGCGGGATCGCGCTCGGCCCGCTGCTCGCCGGTTCGCTGGGCATCATCGACTGGCGGCTGGTGTATGCCGCACTCGCGGTCGCCGCACTCGGCACGGCCGCCTTTGCGTTCCGCGTGCTCTCCGAGTCCCGCTCGCCGCGCGGCGGCCGCCCCGATCTCGCGGGCACAGCGGCGCTCGGCCTGGCGATGACCGCGCTGCTGACAGCGCTCACACTGGGCCGGGAGGGCTGGCTGCGCGCGAGTGTCGGCCTGCTGCTGCTTGCCGCGCTCGCGCTGACCGCCTTGTTCGTGCTGGTGGAGCGCCGGGCC
Organism: Streptomyces sp. NPDC005181; assembly: GCF_040608395.1. Lineage (NCBI taxonomy): Bacteria > Bacillati > Actinomycetota > Actinomycetes > Kitasatosporales > Streptomycetaceae > Streptomyces > Streptomyces sp. NPDC005181. The sequence continues at coordinate 59,650 of NZ_JBEXID010000033.1, read as the reverse complement.
GCGGCGCCGCTGATCGATCTGACGCTGCTGCGCAGCCGCCCGTTCCTGACGTCACTGGCGGGCGGTCTGTTCACCGGTCTCGCGGTGCTCGGCCTGTTCAGCTATCTGCCGACACTGCTGCAGGGGGGACTCGGACTGTCGCCGATAGGCACGGCGTGGCTGTTCCTGCTCTGGTCCGGTACGTCGTTCGTGGTGGCACTGCAGGCACGGCGGCTGACGGGCAGGGTCTCGGCGCGCCACCAGCTGGCCGCGGGCTTCGCCCTGCACGCCGTGGCGGTGCTGGCGCTGCTGGGCACCCTGGACACAGCAACGGCGGGCCCGTCGGTGTGGCTGCGGCTCACCCTGGCGCTCGTCGTCTCCGGCATCGGCAGCGGCCTGCTCAATGCCGCGCTGCCGCGTGTCGCGGTGGAGTCGGTACCGGCGGAGCGGGCGGCGATGGGTTCCGGGGCGAACAACACCGCCCGCTACCTCGGCTCGTCGGCAGGGGTCGCGCTGACGATCGCGGTCGCGACGTCGGGCTCGGGTGCGGACGGGGCGGTGCTGCTCTCCGTCGCGACGGCTCTGGTGGCGACGGTGGGCATCATGCTCCTGCGCGACCGCCGCTCGCCTCGCTGACGCCCACCCCCGAGAGCTCACGCGGTGAACGCCGTGGTCGCGACCACCGTCTTCGGGATCTTCATGGTGGCCACCGTCGCTCTCGGGCTCCTTGCCGTGCGAGGCTGCGGGAACAGGGGCCGTGACGGGCTTGCCGAGTGGTCGTGGTCACCCCGCCGGGTCAGCCACACCGCGACAGGTGTCAGCAGGGTCGCCCCGAGCAGCCATACGAAGAGGAACGGCAGTCCGAGCACGACGGGACGGACCCGGTTCACGAACGGCAGCGCCCCCAGGTACAGCACGTAGGGAACCAGCAACCACAACAACTGCGGACGTCGTCTGAGCACGTCGGAAAAGCTTACTGACCACCGCTACCGCCCCCGCACACCCGCCAGCTTTCCCCACACGACAAGGCGGTGACGGGAGGTGAATTCCGGCGTGCACGTGGTCAGCGTCACGTAGGAACCGGGCTCGCTGTACCCGAAGGACGGCTTCAGATTGCTGCGCGGCACGGCGGCGATGACCCCGCTGTCCCGGGCGGCGGTCTGCGCGAGCGTCTTGTCGACGACGTAGGTGTACACGCGCTCCCGGGTCTCGACGGTGATCCGGTCACCGCGCCGGAGCCGGTTGATGTAGCGGAACGGCTCACCGTGCGCATTGCGGTGCCCGGCGAGCACGAAGTTTCCGGCGCCACCGGGCTGCGCGGTGCGCGGGTAGTGCCCGACGTACCCCTTGTCGAGGACGCCGCTCTTGCTGATGCCCTGGGCGACGGGGGCGGTGAGCCCGAGGCGCGGGATGCGGATGACGGCGTAGGCCTGATCCCAGCGGGGCGCGGCAGCCGTACGCGCTCCGCCCACCTGCGCGCCCCGGCCCTCCCCCACCGCATTCGTGTCCGTATCCGCGTCCGTATCCGCACCCTCGTCCGACGGGGCGGACGGAACACTGGCGTCCCCACCCCCCGCCTGCCCCCACTCCCGCTCCAGGGACTGCACCCGGTGCCGGGCATCGGCCCTGGCCTGCCGGTTGGTCCACCACAGCTGATGAACAACGAGAAGCAGCACCACCACACCGAGAGTCACGACCGCCTCGGCGCTCGCCCACAGCCCGCGCGCGGCGAGGCGCCGCCCGCGCGGGTTCCGCTGCACCATGACCGGTATCCGCTGCCTCACGGCCCGCACGATAAGGGCATGACCCGTAACTCTCCAGGGTCGGAACAACCCTCCGTGCAGGAGCCGTACAGCAGTACGGTGTGATGCATGCGCCCCGACACGCCTGCTGACCACATCGCCGAAGCCGAGCGCCTGCTGCGCACGGCGGCGCAGTACCCCGACGACCGGGAACCGCTGTTCCTGCGGGCCGCCGCCCACCTGGAACTCGCCGGCGAGCGCACCCGCGCCACCCCCCTCTACGACGAGCTCCTAGCCGCGGACGCCGCCGAACCGCACCTGATCAAGGCCCTCAAGGCGTCGAACCTCTGGGAGTACGGCCACGAGGCCGAGGCCCGCGCCATCATCGAAGGCATCCGCACGGCGGGCCCCCTGGAATCCGCCCCCTGGCAGATCGCGGCCGAGACCCTGGAATCGCACGACGAGCTGGAGTCGGCCCACGACTTCTTCTCGACCGCGCTGACCCTGCTCCTGGCCCCGGGCGAGGAAGTCCCGTACGCCACCCACTCGCTGCTGATCGGCCGCCACCGGGTACGCCGCCTGATGGGCCTCGACCATGACACGTGGGACGACCTGACCGACACGCTCCACACCGCCCCGGTCCCGCTGGACGAACTCCACGACCCGAAGCGGCTGTGGTCACTGGGGTCGTCCGACCCGGGCGAACTCCAGGCCGAGATCACCCGCCTCCGCGCCGAACTGGGCACCTACCGCACCGCTCTCTCCCGCCCGTTCCCGGTGGCGGTCCTGCACTGGCCGGAGCCCGAACTGAACGAACTCCTCGCCGCGTACCCCACCCTGCGCGCGGAGTACCCCTCCCACACCGACCACCTGGCCGACCTGGAAGCCGCCCTCCGCGACCTCCACGCGGCGGGCACCCCGAACCTGGGCATCGTCACCGGCACGGTCCCCTCGTACGAGGCCTTCGCCGCCTCGGAAGCCATGTCCCCGTCCGACCCGAACCTCCTCCCCCAGTACGCGACCACGCTCGCTGCCCGCGGCCGTGCCGTGCCGTGGCCACCGGCACGGACCGCGGCGTGCTGGTGCGGATCGGGGCGGGCGTACCGGGAGTGCCACGGGGCGGAATGACGGAGGGGCCACAGCCCTTGCCTGAGCGATCGGGGTCCCGCCACAGCGGGACCCCGATCGCGCGGCCGTACCCTCCCCGCTACGGCGGGGTCCCGACCCCGCCGTAGCACCCTTTCCCTCCTGCGACTCCTTCGCCCCTTTCGACGTCCGGCACGCCGCCCTGCTCGCCGAACAGGCAGCGGGAATCGGCCACTTCCACGTCCTTGCGGACACCCATTCCAGCAACGAGGGCGAAATCCCGGGCCGCTTCCACCTGTTCGACGTGGCGGACGGTTCTGCTGAGCCGGGCTTCCGCATGGCCGAGATGGCCACCCATCAGGGCCTGACCATGGCCACCGTCCGCCAGATCTGCACCCTGGCCGCCACGGAGTACGGCCTGACCACACTGCGCGCAGCAGCCGCACTCGACAACACGGGCTCCCGCGCGGTGCCTGACCCGCACGGGGTGCGTCCCCACCGGACAGACTCCCCAGGCTGCGTCAGGCTTGCCGAGGTCCGACGGGAACTGCGGCGCCGCAGGCACTGCGAGCCGCTCGGCATGAGCAGCCCGCCCGCCCCGGTCGACACCCTGGGGAGAGCGGGGGAACATGGAACGGCGGGCACCTTCCGGCCTCCAGGTTGCCGCCGGTATGACGCGACGGCCGGAGTGCAGGACGGCGCGATCGCCCGCCCCGCAGGCCGCCGCGTTGTGCTCGCAGTGATGACGCCGACGCCTCTGCGGCCGGCTTTTCCGTCCTCTCTGATGGGAGCACCATCATGCGTCTGCACCCTCGACGCGCCGTGGTTTCTCTGCTCGCGTCCTCATTCGCACTGTCCGGCGCGATCGTCTTCGCGCCGACCGCCGACGCGGTACCCGCGGCAAGCTGCACGGTCACGCCCGCGGCGAACGGGATGTCCGTCGCCATCTCCGGTGAGGGCTTCACGGCTCCGCGGAACCTCAACGACGGTGAGTCCACCGAGCGCTTGAACGTGGACGCGACCGGAAACTTCTTGCTGACGCGCTTCCAGAAGAACGTCGACTACACCGTTCTCGCTGTCAACGAGGACCAGAGCAACATCTTCGTGAACTGCAAGGTCGTCCCGCCGGCCACAGGGCTCCAGCCCGACACAGGGTTCCAGCCCGGCACAGGCTTCCCGCCCGACACAGGGACGAACCAGCCCGACACCGGACCGTTCCAGCCCGGCACAGGGTTCCCGCCCAACACGAATCAGTGAGCACGGGGCCACAGAGAAAGAGGCCAGGACGGCTACGACGCGGCCGGGATGAGCTGCAGCGAGCGTCCTGCGCCGGACTGGAGCCGTGATCACACACCGCCTCCTGGGAAGGGTGGACGCAGGGAGAGGATCGCGCTTTCAACAGGGCCTGCCGCAGAGGATCAGCGTCGGTATGACTCTGCGGCAAGCGGGGCGCGGTCCTCTCTCCTGCTGAGGGCTTGCAACAGGTGACACCGTGCGCCGAGGTGGCGGTGGGGGATGAGGCAGCAGGCCGGTTCGCGTCGGCGTGGACCGCATCGTCGATCCCGCTGATCGGCTGCCCCAACCGACCGGACTGCCCAGCCCGAGTCGCGGTCCGCCAACTCCCCGACAGGGGGTTTGTCAATAGGATTCCCCTCTGTCGCACCTTTGCAATATCATCACACCCCACCCACTGATCTCAGGGCGCGCCTCCCCACGCAGGTCTCAGCTCTGTGTGCGCGAGGAAGTCTTCATGCCGCCCTATCAGCCTTCCGCCGACTGGCAGTACGAGATCCCGACGACCGGTACCAAGCGGCTTCCACCCGCCGCCCGTTACGTCGAATCGCTGACGCACCAGGGCTACGGCTTCGAAGCCGCTGTCGCCGACCTCGTCGACAACTCCATCGACGCGGGCGCCCGTAACGTCGTCGTCAGCTTCCTCCGGGACGAGGACCGCCTCGCCGGCCTCCTTGTCGTCGACGACGGGTGCGGCATGAACGACGAGGCCCTGGACACCGCGATGACGGTCGGCGGCCGCGAGGGGTACGCCGCGAGCGCGCTCGGCCACTTCGGGGCGGGCCTCAAGGCCGCCTCCCTCTCGCACGCCGATTCGCTGACCGTCATCAGCCGCACCAAGAAGAGCCCGTCCACCGGCCGCCGATGGCTTACCGCGCGCGCCCAGGCCGACTTCACGTGCGACGTCGTCGACCCCCGCTACTGCCAGGACCTCGTCGACCGCTACGACGGAGTCGTCGAGTGGCACGGCACGATCGTCCGCTGGGACCGGGTGCGGGCCTTCGACACTGTGACGACCGGTCAGGCCGACCGCTTCCTCAACGACGCGATCGAGAAACTGGAGACACACCTCGGGCTGTATCTGCACCGGTTCCTCGCCCGTGAGGACTTCAACGTCGACATCGTCGTCGAGGACGTACGGACCAAGGAGGAGCTCGACCACCGCGGGGTCGAGCCGATCGACCCCTTCGGCTACCGGATTCCGGGCCGGTCCGGCTACCCCCGCACGTACACCGCTCCGATCGAGGGTGTCGGCGAGGTGGCGCTGACCGCGCACATCTGGCCCCCGAAGTCACCGCTGGTCAGCTTCCGCGGCATCGGCCCGCTCGCCGAACGCCAGGGGTTCTACATCTACCGCAACGACCGGCTCGTCCAGGCGGGCGGCTGGAACAGCACCCGCAGCGCCGAGGGCCACCTCGCCCTGGCCCGGATCGCCGTCGACCTGCCGGCCGAACCGAACGACGTCTTCAGCCTCACGGTGAAGAAGGACGGTGTGACGGTCACCCCCGCCTTCGCCCGCGGACTCGAACAGGCCACCGACGACACTGGCCGGACGTTCGCCGCGTACCTCCAGGAGGCGGAGACGACATACCGGGAGGCAGCGCGCCGCTCCACCGAACCGACCCGCAAGGCGGTGCTCCCGGCGGGCAGGGGTCTCGACCCGAAACTGAAGCGCGCCCTGCGGGACGAACTGCCGGAGCTGGAGGGCGAAGACCCGATCACCTTCCGCTGGGACACGCTGCCGACCGAGGTGTTCTTCGAACTCGACCGCGAGGAGCGGGAGGTCAGGCTCAACAAGGAGTACCGGCAGGCCTTCAACGGAGGCCGCCGCGGCGGCCTGAACGACGCCCCGGTCGTCAAGAGCATGCTCTATCTCATGGTCAACGAGATCTTCCAGAAGGAACGGGTGCGGGCCGTCCACACCGACAACGTGGCGCTGTGGAACAGCGTCCTGGTGACCGCCGCCCGCTGCGAACTCGCGCGCTGAACCACCGAGTCGTCCGCCCACCTCCCTTCTCGAGGAAGCCGTCCCCACCATGACCGACCACCTGTTCAACCTGCACGGCGACGTCCTGGCCGCGATGCGCCGCGGACCCAAGCACTTCACCAAGCTGGCCTTCGTACTCACCGAGGCCAACGAACCCGCGGACACGGAGCTGAGCCACTTCCGGGACCGCATCATCGCCGCGGGCCCCGGCGACGAGCTCACCGCACTCTGGCACCGCACCCTGACCGGCTGGGACCTGGCGGAACAGGCCGACTGGTCCGCCGCCCCGCCCCGTACCGACGAGCGCCGCGCAGACACGTACACCCGCCTCGGCTTCGGCGCCGACCTGCGCAAGGCTCTCGACTATGCCTTCCCGGTCTTCAAGGAGCCCGGCCCGACGATCATCAGCAGGACCCCGACTTCCTGGTACTCCCGCGACATCGCGGCGGCCCGCTCCTTCTACTGGAACTCGTACGAGCAACTGCTGCGCCGCAAGGGCTGGTCGGACGCGGCCGTGTCCAGCCTCGACGAGGCGAGCCACGCCGTGGTCGAGCGCCTCGCCGACCCCACGCGCGCCGAGGCGTACGGAGCCCGCGGCCTGGTCGTCGGCTATGTCCAGTCGGGCAAGACCGCCAATTTCACAGGCGTCACGGCAAAGGCCATCGACGCGGGCTACCGACTCGTCATTGTCCTCGGCGGCACCCTGAACCTCCTCCGGGGCCAGACCCAGCGCCGCCTGGACATGGAACTGATCGGCCAGGAGAACATCCTGCGCGGCGCCGACCTGTCGGACCCCGACGCCCTGATCGACATCGACTACCAGGACGACGAGGACTGGCCGGCGAAGTTCGTCAGCCACGGTGGCCGCCCCTCCACCCGAGGCGCTTTCGACATCGAACGCCTCACCACCCGGGACGACGACTACAAGAGTCTGGCGACCGGAATCCGCGCACTCGAATTCGACAAGCAGGTCCGTACGCAGCCGCTGCACGCCCCGGACAACCTGCACCGCGCGGCCGCGCGCGTGATGGTGGTGAAGAAGAACAAGTCCGTGCTGGCCAAGCTCATCAAGGACCTGAAGAAGATCGGCCCGCTCCTCTCCGAGATACCCGCGCTGATCATCGACGACGAGTCCGACCAGGCTTCGGTCAACACCACGGACCCGAAGAAGTGGGAGGAGGGCAAGGTCGCCCGTACGGCCATCAACGGCCAGATCTCCCAGCTGCTCGGCCTCCTCCCCCGCGCCCAGTACGTCGGCTACACGGCGACGCCCTTCGCTAACGTCTTCGTCGATCCGGGCGACGGCGAGGACATCTTCCCGCGCGACTTCCTGATCTCGCTGCCCCGCCCGACCGGCTACATGGGCGTGCAGGACTTCCACGACCTGGACCGGACCGACGACTCCGCCACCGGCACCGCCGAGGAATCCCACATCCGCGGCATCTACGAGGACACGGGCGACCGCCTCCAGGAAGCCCTGGACGCCTTCCTCCTCACCGGAGCCCTGAAGCTGTACCGCGCGGCCAACGGCGTCCCCGACGGCCCGTTCCGTCACCACACGATGCTCGTCCACGAGTCCGTACGCATGGCTGAACACGCCGCCCTCGCCCTACGGATCAGCTCCTTGTGGCACGAGGCGGCTTACACCAGCCAGGAAGGTCACGACCGGCTCTCCGACCTGCTGTCCTCCGACTTCCAGCGCTTCGCCGACGATGGACTGCCCACCCCCACCTCGTACGAGGACCTCAAGCCGCACGTCTTCCGGGCCCGTCAGCTGATCAACTCCGGCGGCACACCGGTGATCGTCGTCAACGGCGACACCGAACGCGACTACGCCCAGCCCGACCTCGACTTCGACCGCACCCCGAACGTGTGGAAGATCCTGGTCGGCGGCACCAAGCTCTCCCGCGGCTTCACGGTCGAGGGCCTCACGGTGACCTACTACCGCCGCAAGACCCAGCAGGCCGACACCCTGATGCAGATGGGCCGCTGGTTCGGCTTCCGCCCCGGCTACCGCGACCTGGTCCGCCTCTACATCGGCCGCGAGGAGCCGATGGGCAAGTCGAAGACGGTCGATCTGTACGAGGCCTTCGAGGCCATCTGCCGCGACGAGGAAACGTTCCGCGCCCAACTCACCCGGTACGCCGCCCTGGTGGACGGCAAGCCCCAGGTCACCCCGGCCCAGATCCCGCCGTTGGTGTCCCAGCACCTGTCCTGGATCAAGCCGTCCGCCCGCAACAAGATGTTCAACGCGGAGCTGGTGGAGATCCGCTCGCCGGGCGAGTGGGTGGAACCGAGCGCCTACCCGACGAGCGCGGCAGACCTGCGGCACAACGCCGAGGCCTGGCGCCCTGTCCTCGAAGCGCTGGATCCCGCCCCCGTCACGCTGAGGTGCTGCTCCGTCGAGTACGGCCGGGACGACAGCTACGAAGCCGTGCTCGGGACGCTCGACCACGGCGCGCTGCTCGGGGTCCTGTGCGATCTGAAGTGGTCGGCGCCCACCCAGTTCTCGCCCCACCTGGAATCTCTGGTCTCGGCGGGTGGCGCCGGCAACGCCATCGACGGCTGGCTGGTGATCGTCCCGCAGCAGACATCGGCAGACAGGGTCGAGGCGAGCATTCTCGGCTCACGTCCGCTCTCGCTGGCGAGCCGAACGCGGCGCCGTGGTGACCTCTTCGGTGCGATCAGCGAGCCCAAGCACCGCGGGGTCGCCCTGCGGGTGGCCGGCGCCCTGAACGACTCCCAGGACCCTCTGGTCGAATCGCTCGCACGGGACCGACGGGGTGTCCTGGTCCTTTATCCGTTGGTCGAGGACGAGCCCCGGCTCTCCTCCGGCGGCGCGATAGATCCCGGGGACGTGGTCATGGCCTTCTCCCTTGTCGCCCCGAAGTCGTCGGACGCCGGGCACAGGAGTCTGGTGCGCTTCCGCGCCATCGATTCGAGCAGGAGCAATTTCGCCGTCATTGATCGCGAAGAGTCCGGAGCGTAGGAAACTTGGCAGTGATGAGCACCGCCAAACCGTCCTCTCCCGGCGTCTCCGCCCGGATGAGCCGCCAGGCACGCCGTGACACCGCTCCCGAGCTGGCGGTCCGGAAGCTGCTGCACGCGTCCGGCTACCGCTACCGCCTCAACGAGCGCGTGCCTCACATGTCCCGACGGACGATCGACATCGCCTTCACACGGGCCAAGGTGGCTGTGTTCCTGGACGGGTGCTTCTGGCACGGCTGCCCCGAACACGCCACGCAACCGAAGTCGAACGCGGAGTGGTGGCGGCAGAAGCTCGATCGGAACATGGCGCGGGACGCGGAGACGACGGCCCATCTGGTCGCCGAGGGATGGACGGTGCTGCGCTTCTGGGAGCACCAGTCACCGGTACAGGTCGCCAAGCAGGTGGCGGAGATGGTCGACCGGGAACGGTTCGATCGAGGGGCTCGAGGAGTGGGTGGGGACCTGTGAGCGAACTCCGGTTCGTGGATGTGTGCGCGGGCGCGGGCGGGCTGGCTCTCGGCCTGGAACAGGCGGGCTTCGACCCGGTGCTGCTGTTGGACAACAAGGCGGTGGCCTGCGAGACGCTGCACCTGAACCGTCCGACATGGAACGTCCTGGAAATGGACCTGCTGGACTTCATTCCGGACGAGCACCCGAGGACCTACGACGTCGATCTGCTGTCGGCGGGCCCGCCCCGGGTGAAGTCCAGCGCGACCGCCGCAAGGGCGGACACAGAGCAGGAACAGCGCCTCCTGGAGGCAGCGATCCTCCTCACCCACTCCATCCAACCGCGCGCTCTCCTCGTCGAGAACGTGCCGGGGCTCGTAGCGGCTCCGGAATTCGAGCCCTTGCGCACATTCATCCGCGAGGAGCTGGAGCACCTTGGATATCGGCTGCACTGGTTCGTCCTGAACGCGGCCGACTTCGGCGTACCGCAGGATCGTAAGCAGGGCGTACTGGTCGCTCTGAAGGAGCGATATTTCGACCTCTTCCGGCCGCCGCTGCCGACGGTCAAGGAGCACGTGTCGGTAGGCAGGGCGCTCCGCCGTTCCATGGCAGCCCGCGGCTGGCTCGGCGCTGACGCGTGGGCGGCTCAGGCACTCAGTGTGGCACCGACGCTCGTCGGTGGTTCCGACAATCGCGGCGGAGCGGATCTGGGACCGACGGGGACGAAGAAGGCTTGGGCGCGTATGAGGGTCAACGGAGGAGCCCTGGCCAATGAGGTCCCGGGGCCCGATCTTGACGACTCGCTCGACATGATCAAACTCACGGACTCACAGGCTGCGCTTCTGCAGGGGTTTCCGCGTGAGTGGCAATTCGCGGGCAGAAAGACCGCGCGGTACCGGCAGATCGGTCATGCCTCACCACCGCCGGTCGGGACCGCCTTGGGACGGGCTGTCGCAGTCGCTCTGGAGGCCTGATTCCTATGGAAACGGCGGGCTCGCCGGCCGGCTACACTGGCACATCATGACCCGCCCACTTCATCCGTTGCTCCCCCATGCGAAGTTCATGATCGTCGATCTTTTCGCAGGCCCCGGCGGTCTCGACATCGCCGCCAAGATCATGGACGAAGTGGAGAGCATCGGCGTCGAGTGGGACGACGCGACCTGTGAAACGCGTCGGGCGGCCGGCCTGCTGACCACCACGGTGAAAAATGTCGCCGCGCTAGGTCCGTGCGATGACGAGGTCATCAAAGCGAACGTACTCACCGGCGGGCCCCCGTGCCAGTCCTTCTCCGTCGCGGGCAACCGGAAGGGCCACCAGGCTCTGGAGCAGGTCAAGGCGCTTGCCACGCGTTTGGTCGCCCACGACGATCCTGAGGAGTTCGAGGCCGCGTGGCAAGACATCAAGCGCGAGACGGACAAGATGTCCGACGACCGCACCGGCTTCGTGCTCCAGCCACTGCGCTGGATCATGGAGGCCAAACTCAAACGCCGCAAGCCGTACGACGTGATCGTCCTCGAACAGGTGCCAACCGTTCTACCGGTGTGGAAGCACTACGCCGAGCTCCTCACGCAAGTCGGCTACGCCGCCGACGCCCACGTCCTGCACTCCGAGGACTTCGGCGTCCCGCAGACACGCCGGCGCGCCGTGCTGATCGCCCAGTGGGACCCGGAGAATGTGGGACGGCCCGTAGGGTTTCCCCGCGCGACGCACCAGCGCTACAGCAAGGGAGCCACTCGCCTCCGTGAGCAGAACGATCCGGAGCACGAGGAGCAGGGGCTGTTGTTCTCCGCGCCTCGAAAGGGGCGGAGGCCGCTCAAGCCCTGGGTCGCCATGCAGGACGTACTCACTGAGCGCCCGCGCGACTTCGAGGTGGTCTCCAACTACGGATCGGGAGGCGACCCCAAGAACCGAGGCCGCCGCACTTCCGACCAACCCGCGGCAACGATCACGGGAAAGGTCCGGCGTAACCGGGTCTTCCTTCTGAAGGAGACCAGGTCCGGAAACAAGGAGATCGGTGAGGAGTTGGAGCGGCTCACGTTCGAGGAAGCCGGACTGCTTCAGTCGTTCCCGAGGAAATACCCCTGGCGGTCCACCGATGTAGCACAACAGATCGGGAACGCCATTCCGCCGCTCCTTTCTCTGCACATCCTCAGCAGTGCGCTCCGACTCGGGCCGCCGGACGACGACTTGATCAATAGTCTGGCGACGTGGGAACCGAAGCACCCGGACACTCCAGCGAATGAGGTCCCCGCCGAGGACGCGTGAGCCGAACGGGGCCTGCCGCGACAGACCCCGTTCGGACTCACTTGGTTGATGGCCACGACCAGGTTCAATCGTGTGCAACCCCGGACCGAGCCCGGTCACGCAACGGCGCCTCTGCGGCGAATCGCTGGAACATCCGCGTCAGGACCTCGCAGGAGGAGCGCCGGGCGGTGCCGTCGACCGGCCCTTCGGGCAGTCGGTCCCACGGGACGGCCGAAGCTGATTCCACGTCTTCGATCCAGTCGGAGAGTGCGAAGTGATCGGGGACGTCGTCCGGAGCGATCACCTCGTACATGAGCGTGCTACCGGCCACGTTGACCGCCGTACACAGTGCGTTGACCCGATCCCCCAGTCGCGTGGCTCCCTGTCGAGACAGGTCCTCGAGGACCCGCACCAGGGCCAGGGCGGTGGGTTTGTGATCGATGGTGGAGAGCCGGAGAGCCGTGTTGATCACGTCCTGATTCCCGCAGGCGATCTCCGCGGAGGTGTAATCGGACCCGTCTCGGAACATCTCGGCGGCCCACCACAGCCGGGAGAAGGCCTGACTGTAATGAGGACCTACGAACCTGACGCCGGTGACCTTCCTGGGATCGTCGTCGGACCCTCCGAGCGGCAGGTGTCGCCACAGGATGTAGTCCGGCGCCACAGCCAAGGCCAAAAAGTTCCACAGACCGGAGTTCGCCGCCTCGGCACGGGTCATCCGCAAGGTCGCGTGCAGTCGTGGCGCCAGCCATGCGTCGGCATCGGTCCTCGCCGCATCGAACCGGCTCATTGCCTCTTCGACAAGCTCTCGCACCGGATCGACACTCCACCGGACGGAGTCACTCTCGATCGGCGTGCTCGCCCGAAGAATCGCCACCTGCGGCAGGCCGTCCCGGCCCGCGCGTACCCCGTGGGTGAGGAAGGCCATGGCGACATTGCCCGGTAGCAACGCGAGCCGTTCGGGAGGCTCGCTATGGTGTCGGCTCATCGACGCGGACCTTCCTGGGCACGATTCACGGCGCGGATGGCCGCCGTCAGATTCTTCGGCACCTGCCCTCGTCTTCCTGCTGCGTAGTGGATCCGTGACTGGATCTCCGCCCACCCTCGGCCGTCGCCTCTGCGGCTGTGTGCCTCTGCCAGAGCTTCGGCGAGGGGAAGCCCCGGGAACACCTCAGGAAGCATGGAGCGCAGCACTGACTCCCGCCACCCACCAGGAAAGTGCGGGGTGCCGTCCTCATCGAATTCGAGGTCGCTCAGTGCCGAGTGAAACATGGTCGTCCAGGCCTCACCCGCGATCTGCGCGGCCACCATTCCGGCGGTCGCTTTCTCCAGCGGCCCGCGAGCACCGGACAGCAGCTCGGGAAGCCCTTCGAAGGACGTATTGATCAGGACCGCCGGCAGGTCTCCGGTGGTGTCGATCAGCCAAGGCGCGTCCATGAACCGGCGCAGCCACTCCTGTGGCCCGTCCCTGAAATCCCTCTGCAGGATCTCCAGATCGCGTTGCCTGGTCGGCGTACGGGCAAGCAGGTCCACTACCCAGGGCGTATCCGTCCTGCCGATGACGCGCCCGTCGACTCCACCGTGGGTGCCGACGACGCTCACATCGAGAAGCGCACGTGCCGCGTGGGTGGAGCGGCGCACCCGGACCTCACCTCGCCAGTGGATGTCGCCACGACGACGTTCCAATCGACTCACCACACGAGTGTTGGTGGCTCCCTCGGTCAGTATGGCGACGCAGCTGACCCCGGACCACGGCCCCTCGTCCAGTTCATCGGTGGGGAGGGAGACTTCCAGGTCGAGGACGCCCTCGATCCAGTCGTTCCGCTCGATCTGATGAAGGGCGACGACCTGATCGCGTTGGGAGATCAGCGAGAGTTGCAGAGGCTTCCCGTCCATGCTCGCCCCTCGAACGGTGACCTCGATCTTCCCCACCAAGGTCGGGTACGCGTACACAGTGCTCACGCCGAAGTCTCCCGTGCCTGCTGGATGTCCACGATCACACCGGCCATGGCGGCAGCCACCGGGTGACTGCGGACGGCCGTGACTCCTCCGAAACGCGCTGACCGTACATCCGGATCGATGAGCAGTCGGCCGTCGACGACCTGACAGTTCTCCTTCGCGGACAGCTCCGCCCACTCCAACGAGGGACGTCCTCCCGATCGCACATCGAACTTGACCACCGGCAGCAACTGCCAGCGGCCGTCGCGCTGCGGGACAGTCAGCGTCACGTCCAGGGTCCAGGCCCCGTCCCCGTCCACCTTCCCGACGACCCGGTCCACGAGTGGGTGCCCCAGGCCACGACGACCGCTCGCCGCCGCAGGCGCATCGATACGCAGCAGCTTCCGAAGGACCTCGGGGCCGGAAGAGTCCTGACCGACGGTGCGCCGACCGATCACGCCACGCAGTGCCGCATCCATGGCTGCGTTGAACTCGGTCAATCGGCGGGACGAGTTGGCATAGGCGGCGGTGAGTTCCTCGGTCGTCCCCCACCTGTCGTGCTCCGGCGGCTCGGCGGCCCGTAGGAATGCCTCGGCGGCGTGCGTCGCCGAGCCGTCATCTCCTGTGGCGAAACCGGCGAGCAGGACAGCTTGGAAGGGGTCCACTCCCGCGCCCAGGCTTCGAGGGGCGCGGGCCGTGACAGACATGCGAGTGCCGCGCATACAGATGATGCGGCTGTGCTTCTCGTCCTTGTCTGCAGCAGGAGTGACCAGGAGTACGGCACGATGGTTGTGTCCTTCGGCTCCGCGCCCGGCGGCCCGCAGCGGCGGGACGGCGAAGGTCACGTCCCTGGCGACGACCTGTCCGGGGGCCGTGAGTTCGTCGACCGTCTCGCCGTCGAGGTACGCACGCAGCGCGTGGACCAGTGCCGGGTGCCGGTCGAGTGGATCAACCCGCTGCTCAGGAACCACAAATTCACCGTTGCGAAGAGCGCGGACCGACGCTTCGAGCATGGCCGGCGTCGAACGGCCCGAGGTCATGGCCGCCCAGAAGTTGTCGGACAGCGCCCCGCCGAGAGCCGCGTGCAGATCCTCCAGGGTGTCGTTGCCTCCGGCCGCGTCGTGAGCGCCGACGACGAGGAAGGAAGTTCCCGGATCATCGCTGTCCCGGTCGAGACGCAGATCGGCGACCACTCGTTCATTAGCCCACCAGGAGCGGGACACACCTTCGTGTTCCTTCTCCGTGTCCGGCTCACCGAGCCAGGCGGGCCCCGCGTAGGCAACTCCATCGACCTCTCGCCAGGGAAGGTCCAATCGGCCGACCACTCGGCGGACCGTCCGCCCCTCATGTGTCTCGGACAGGGTGCTGTTGATCAGCACCAGGCCGAGCCGGCTGGCCGCCCACAATGTGGCCTTACCCAACCCGTACGAGCCGCCGGCTCGGTCGTTGCTTTTGTGACTGTCGAGCTGCCGACGGACCACAGCGGCATACCGACCGTCTCCGTACTCGGGTCCGGTCAGACCCGAGGCGTTGTAGTCGTCAACCCGGAGAAGCAGGAGGGAGGAGTCTTCTCGCAACGCCCGCAGCCCTTCGGCGAGAGCCCGGCCGACCTTGTGCCGGGACTGCGCCGCCGCCGTGTAGTGGGGCTCGAGCTGGTCCCACTTCAGTGCGGAGAGGAAGGAGTGCAGGTGTTCACCAGTCAGCTCGTGCAGGGTGAATCGCACCCGCACCGGGCGCCCCGGATCCAGTCGCTCGTCCAGGGAGTTCTGCGTGACCTCCCTGGCCAACACAGCCAGGTTCGCGTCGAAGGCGAAGACAGCCGCGTTGCCGTACTCCCGACCACCGTCCTGGTGCGCGACCCGGTGGTACCAGTCGATCGGCCGATCCGATCCGGCGTCGGCGTCCCTGGTAATCAGGGTGGCAACGTCCGTCTCCAGGATCTTGGCTATCTCGACCATCAGCTCCGGCCTCGGCCGCGATCTGCCGGTGACCCATGCCGACACGGCCGCGCGCGTCAGGTCCAGCTCCTTGGCGAAATCCGCCTGCGATATGCCGCTGCGGCGCAACTGGCGTCCGAGCCAGATGCCGAAGCCTTCGACGTCCTCCATTGAACCCACTTCCCCTTGGTTCCGGGAAGGGCCACGGTAGCACCTGCATTTGACGCCGCCAGGTCGTCAAACGACGATTGACACCATGCCCGACTGGTGCGCCAGCAGGGGCGGTTGAAGAAAAAATCTCGTTACTGTCCGACCGTCAGGTCGAACCGGCGTGCTAGCGTTCACCCCACGCAACTCCCCTCCCAACGAGGGCTGTTGAAGGAAACGCCTGTTCGGGAATACGGGAGAGCTCCGTCCTCGGGCTGGTTGCACCGCATGCTTGCAAGCGCCATCCAGTCATGGGACTCGTTGGCGTTACCAGAGGGAGGGGAACCCCGTATGAGCGACGATGGTGACGACTGGATGGCACGGTTCATCAAGGAGTACGACAACACGGAGGACCCTGACCTCCGGACCGAGCTTCTGATGTGTCACGGCATCCACCCCGAAGTCCTGGCCTCGGAGCGGCGGCGCCTCGCCCGCCGCAAGAAGATGTCGTCCACGGAGCGGACCACCGCACCCTCCGAACCCCGCGTGCGTCGCACATCCCGTGCCACCCGTCGCCCCACCACCCCTCGGCGCGCCGGTAGCCCCCGCACCTACCAGGTCATCCGCACCCGGAGGATTCGCACGACCGGGCGGACTGTGACCGTCATGACGACGACCGTCACGGTCACGACCGTCACCACGGTCACCACCACCAACAGCTGACCCCACCCTTCTCATCAGCTGCCTCACTGCTTCTCCAGGGGTGCCGGCACCACGCGTCGGCACCCCTGCATCCCCCCGCGCATCCTCGGTTCGTTTCTCTCGCTCGAGACAGGTGCTTCATGACCGACATGCCGTTCGCCGACTCTTCACTGCCCCCCGTGATCACGACCGTGATCCGACAGTCCTCGACCGTCCTGAAGACCTACGAGGTCGACCCGGGGCTGGTACAGGAGCATGCCAACGGCGAGCGTCGCATCACTCAGGGCGGCTACGGCGAACGCCAGTTGCTCGAGCTCGTCCAGAACGCGTCGGATGAGATCGCCGCAAAGCCCGGCGGCAAGCTGCACGTCGTCCTGACCGACACCCACCTCTACTGCGCGAACGAGGGCACCCCGGTCACGCCGGAGGGTGCCGAGACGATCCTGCGCATGAGCGTGTCCCGCAAGCGCGGTGGGCAGATCGGACGCTTCGGCGTCGGCGTCAAGTCCGTGCTTTCGGTGTCCGACTCGCCCCAGTTCTTCAGCGGTAACGGGGACTTCGGCTTCGGGTTCGACCGGGAGTGGTCCGCCGCTGAGATCGGCCGCGCCCTCGGCCGACAGGGCGACATCGGCATGGACACCCCGGTACTCCGCATGGCCCGGCCTCTCGATGTCGACCAGGAACGCGCGGACGACGGCGTGTTGGACAAGCTCCTGCGCTGGGCTACCACCGTCGTCCGTCTTCCTCTGTTGCACGGTGCCGCCGAACGCCTCGGACACGACATCAGCGGTTTCAGGAGTCGCGATGGAAGGATGACCGACGCCTTCCCTGCCCACTTTCAGCTGTTCTCCTCCCATGTCGGCCAGGTGCTACTGCACGACGAGCGCACCATGCCCCCCAAGCGCAGAGAAATCTCGATCGAGCGCGAGGGTAGTCATCGCACCCTCAGGGAGGTGACACGCGGCGCCAAGCAGACAACAGAGCAGTGGAAGGTGTTCTCGGCCAGCTACTCCCCCACGGGGGAGGCCGCGGACAGTGCGGGCGAGTTGCACGGCCGGCCGGTCCTCGAGGTCTCCTGGGCTGTGCCCGAGTACACCGTCCGCAACGGCCTGTACACCGCACCCGTCGGCAAGGGCTCATTCTGGGCATTCTTCCCGACAAAGTATGAGGTGTCGCTGACCGGCATCCTGAACGCACCGTGGAAGACCAATGAGGATCGCCAGCACCTTCTCGACGGCAGCCCTTTCAACCGGGAACTGCTGCAGGTCGCGGCTCGGTTGGTGATCGACACACTGCCCAAGCTCATGCCTGCCGAGGATCCCGCCGCATACCTCCCCCTATTGCCGGGCCGCACCAAGGAGAAGCTGAATTGGGCCGACGAGTACTTCCTCCGACGGGTCTGGGAGATCGCTGCCGAGCGCCCCTCTCTGCCTGACCAGACCGGCGAACTGCAGGTTCCTCGCGATCTGTTCATTACTCCTTCTGACCTTGACAAGGAATGGGTACAGATCTGGTCGGAGTACAGCGGCCGCCCCACCAACTGGGTGCACGCATCCGTCGACGCCTCCGACACCGCCCTCCGCCGCGGCAAGATGAAGCACATTCTGGACGCGGCAGGGAAGACGCCCGAGAACGTCAAGGACTGGCTCGAGGCGCTCGTCTCCGACGGCTCCGCGGAGGCCTCGTCCCACGCCATCGAAATTCTGTCCCTCATGGTGCTCAAGGATCAGGCCGGACGTCAGCGCGGGGACTCCCAAATCACCTCCGAGGCCCGCACAGCCAGGATCATCCTGACCGAGGAGCACGGGATGGTCGCCCCCGTAGCCGGTGAGATCTTCCACCGCACCTCTGCCGACAATCTCCGCGACGACATGGTCTACGTCCACCCGGCAATCTCCGAGCGTCCTGAAATGGCGCGCCACCTGCACACCATCGGCATCAGGGTCGCCGACGCGCAGGGGCGGTTCGAGGGCGTCCTCGATCAGGGATTCGACAACTACGACAACAACGCGTGGGCGAACTTCTGGGTCCTGCTGCGCAGCGCCGGTGGCAGCCTGCAAGTCGACAGGGTGCGCGCCAAGGTGCCCAAGCCGATGGAGACGCTGCGTGTCCGCACCTTGGACGGTCGTTACCGGCCGATGCGCGACTGCCTCCTGCCCGGCCCGGTGGTACCTGCCGACGGGAGCCGTGACAAGGCTGTCACCGTCGAAATGACCTTCCACGAGAGCGACAAGTCGGTCTTCCGCGACCTCGGACTGTTCGACCGTCCCACCGGCGGACACCGGCCCCACGAAGAAACGTGGTTCCAGGAGTACCGGCAGGTCATTCACGATCGACACCTGCGCAATCTGGCCAGCACCGCCCCTCGTCCCAGCATCACCCGACTTACGGTCGAGGGCGCTCCAACGCTGGGACCACTGCACCTGCTGCCCGTTCTGTCCGAAGAGGGTCGCGCCGCCTTCGTGTCGGCTCTACCGGCGTCTGACATCTCGCAGCACTGGCAGATGCAGTACGGAAGCGTCGCCAGCACGCGCATGGCGGTTCTATCCCCGCTGCGCTGGATGATCAACAAGCACGGGCTCGTCAAGACCTCCATGGGTCTGACCCGCGTGTCCGAGGCCGTCGGTCCCCAGCTCAAGAGTTTCCGGACTGTGCTCCCCGTCGCCGAGATCGCGGAAGAGACGGCGCGAAGGCTCAACATGCCCACGTCCGCCGACGAAGTGCCCACCCGGCGCTGGGGCAAACTGTTGGACCTCTTGCTCAAGAGCGAGGACGACGCCTTCATCGGGCGCGCGTACGCCCTGCTGCACCGGATCGGCTTCGAGTTCCCGGAGGGCCTGCTCACCCGCTGCCGAGTGGGATCGTCCTGGGAGGGACGTCCCGACAGTGAGATCGCTGTCGCGATGAACGCGGTGGAATTCCAGGAACTCGTCCGTGAACGACTTCCCGCCCTCCTGGTCACCGACAAGGCTGACGTGGCCACCGCGAAGGAGATGATCGAGGACTGGGGCATGCTCAAGGTCTCGGACGTCATCAGCAGAGAACTCGATCTCGTGAAGGCCGGGCCTGCCACATCCCTGTTCGAGGAGTTCCCCACGGTCAAGGTCCGTCTCGGACAGGCGGGCAGCAGCCACAAGATCCAGCGCTGCTCCCAGCTGGAGCAAGTGATGCGGACACCCATGGGCAGCAAGCGGAAGCCACTCACGTTCGCAAGGAAAGGCCAGACCCTTCTCGTACTGGACTCTCTCGACCGGCAGCAGGTGCTGGAGGCCGCTGACAAGGAGTTCAAGTGGGGCTGGGGCGTGGCGGGCTGCCGCCAGGCCCTGGCCCTCCAGGAGAAGCAGGAGCGTGACCAAACCCTCCTGAATCGGCTGCGAGAGGTGCGGGAGGCCGAGAGCATCATCGACAAGATCGCTCTGCTGATCGGTGAGGACGCCTTGCGCGGCGAACTCCCTCCCGGGCTCATGGAGAGTGAGATCCATGAGCACGGCGCCGAGCCAAACTCACGGCGTATCGCGGAGATGGCCTTCAACGCCCACGGCGAGGCGATACTTCGGGTCCACTCCCGCGACCTCGCGCTGGACTTCCCCACCCGCGCCCCCGGCTCCTTCACCGGGAGCTCGAAGGCTCTGCTCTTCGTCACGGACCTCGGGTTCCCCGACTCCTTCGCCGGCGCCCAGGTGCCCTCACTGGAACCCCGCCTGGAGATCGACGGTCCCACTGAGTTCCCTGCCCTTCACCCGTACCAGGAGGAACTCGCCCAGGCGCTGCTCGGCCTGTTGAAGAACCCGATGCCTCAGCGCGGCATGCTCAGTCTGCCGACCGGATCCGGCAAGACGCGTGTCACCGCGGAGGGTGTGATCCGCTGGATCCGTGACCGGGCAAAGCTGCCTGGCCCGATCCTGTGGGTCGCTCAGACCGAGGAACTGTGTGAGCAGGCCGTGCAGAGTTGGAAGTTCGTCTGGTCGAAGGTCGGCCCCGAACATCCTCTGGTCATCAGCCGGCTCTGGTCGTCGAACGAGGCCACCCCGGTCGACGGGCGCCCGCACCTGGTCGTCGCCACTGACGCAAAGCTGGACAGCTGCATGGAGAAGGAGAACTACACCTGGCTGAGGAAGACTGCCGCGCTTGTCATCATCGACGAAGCGCACACCGCGATCTCCAGCCGCTACACACGTCTGCTCGAACAGCTCGGCCTCACGCACCACCGCACCAGTCGCCACTTGATCGGTCTCACTGCGACTCCGTACAAGAACAACGAGGACCTGACCCGCCGGCTGGTGCAGCGATTCGGCAACCGCCTCGACACCGGGGTCTTCGACGGTGATCTGTCCGTCGCCATCAAGGGGTTGCAACACATCGGCGTCCTGGCCCAGGTGAAGCACCGAGAGCTGCCCGGCGCTGCCATAGCGCTGACAGCCGACGAGCGGGCCCAATCCGAGAAGTTCGCCACCCTGCCCAAGGGTGCCGAGCAGCGGCTGGCCGAGGACCACGGACGCAGTCAGCGCATCGTCGACGAGATCGCTGCCATGCCTTCGGCCTGGCCGGTTTTGGTGTTCGCCACCTCAGTGGCCCACGCCAAGCTGCTCGCCGCCAAGCTCGGTGACCGGGACATCAAGGCCGCCGCGATCGACTCGACCACGCCCACCAACGAACGCCGGAAGCAGATCGACGACTTCCGTAAGGGCAAGATTCAGGTCCTGACGAACTACGGCGTGCTCACCCAGGGCTTCGACGCACCGGCCACCCGTGCCGTGGTCGTCGCCCGCCCGACCTACAGCCCGAACATCTACCAGCAGATGATCGGACGCGGCCTGCGCGGCCCGAAGAACGGTGGCAAGGAGAGCTGCCTGATCCTGAACGTGCGGGACAACATCACGAACTACGGTGAGAAGCTCGCCTTCACCGAGTTCGAGTATCTGTGGAACGGGGACCAGTGACCATCGCCCCCCTCATCGAACATCGGCTCACCGACTCACAGCGTGCCGTGGTAGACCAGCCCTGGGACGCCCGAGTGCTGGTCACGGCCGGGGCTGGCGCCGGAAAGACGCATACCCTCGTGCGGCGGCTCGACGTCTTGGTGGAGCGCGAAGAACTGGAGGCCGGGGAGATCCTGGTACTCAGCTTCTCCCGCGCCGCCGTGCGCGAGCTCACGGACCGGATCGAGCGGCACGCCGCCGCCGCGCAGCGCATCCGTGTCCAGACCTTCGACGGCTGGGCCGCAGCCCTGCTCAACCGCGCCTACCCGGACGTGGACTGGGAGACATACACCTTCGACGGCCGTATCGAGGCCGCTACCGAAGCGATCGACAAGGGGGCGGTCGAAGGCGGCGAGTACGTGCCGGCCCATGTGGTGATCGACGAGGTTCAGGACCTCGTCGGTGTCCGCCGGGAGATGGTCGAGGCGCTGCTCGACCGGTTCCAGGAGAACAGCGGGTTCACCGTGGTGGGGGATTCGGCTCAATCCGTGTACGGGTTTCAGGTGTCCGATCCGGATCAACGGGCAGAGGAGACGGACCGCTTCCTGGAGTGGGTGCGTGCCACGTTCGGCGAGGACCTGGTGGAGCTTCACCTGGACGACAACTTCCGAGCCCGTAGCGAAGCGGCTCGGATGGCTCTGCCCTACGGCTCCCCGTTGCAGCGGTTGCCCCGCGATCGGGCCGCGGCCGGCGGCGAGGCGGAGCGTATCCACGGTGACCTGCGTGCGCTGCTGCTGTCGACGCCGAACTTCGGGGACTTGGAAAACCAGTTCGTGCTGGCAGCCCTGCGCGACTATCCCGACACCACCGCCATCCTGTGCCGCGACAACGGCCAGGCGCTGACGTTGTCCGGCACTCTGGCCGCCGCCGACGTCCCGCACACGCTGCAGCGTTCGGCCCGCGAGCGCTCCGCCCCTGTCTGGATCACCGAACTCCTCGCCTCGACCGGTACGACCGCTCTCACTCGGGAGCGTTTCGAGGAACTACTGGTCGACCTGCGGATCCCCGTCGGCAGCGTGCCGGAGGCGCTGTGGCGGTCGGTACGAAAAGTAGCGCGGGGCCGTGGTCGAGGAACCCTCGATGTCGTCGCGCTGCACCGCGCGCTCGCCGAAGGCAGACTGCCTGATGAGCTCACCGCGACACAGCCGTCCTCGCTCGTGATATCGACCATGCACCGGGCCAAGGGCTTGGAGTTCGATCGGGTCCTGATCGTCGAACCACACGTACTGAAGGAGCCGGCCCCGGTCCGGAAAAAGAAGTACGACTACGACCCGGCTGCTGAGGCCCGGCTGCTGTATGTGGCCATGACGCGGGCCCGGGACGACCTCTACGTCTTGGACGCGCCCAACTCGTGGCTCATCCGGAAGGACAAGAGGATCGACCGCTGGTACCTGGGCGGTCGCAGCACCTGGGCCCGTAACGGAATCGAGCTGATCGGTTCGGACGTGTCCCACGAGCAGCCTCCGGGCACGGAGGGATTTCAACAGGACGCCGAGGAGCTCCGGCGTCACCTGGTGACCGATGTCGCCGCCGGTGCCGAGGCGGAACTCGTTCTGTTGCACGGCATCCCTGTCGCCTCTGACCAGTCGCCTCCGTACGCGGTAGTGGTCGGAGGGCGACAGATCGCGGTGGTGTCCGAGCGCTTCCGAACCGACCTGCACCGAATGCTGCGCCGCACCTCACACTCCGAGGTCGATCGATGGCCGCAGCTGATCACCGGCCTCAGGGTCGACTGTGTGGAGAGTGTGGCGGGCAGTCCCGCCGCCACCGAAGCCGCAGGACTGGGTACGCACGGCGCCTGGGTCGCGCCCCGGTTGTGCGGCCTGGGGCGTTTCCACTGGTACGCGGACGAACCTGAGGGGAACGAAGGATGAGCGGGTCGACCCACCAAGCACACTACGAGGTGCGCGACTCGCTCCTCGATGCCCTTCGGCAGGACCTACTCGGCCCCGTGGGTGGTGTGGACGAGGTGCTTACGGATGACGCGCCGATCACCATGTACCCGGTCGGTGTGCTCTTCCCCCGCTCACGCCCGGACCGTTCCGACAACTCGTCCCGGGCCGGGATGGCCGAGCAGGGGGAGCTGGAGTCCGAGCGGGATGGGCTCGACACGGTACCGCTCGGCGTCCGTCGGGACGTCGAGGACGGGCCCGGCGATCTGGGCGTCTCGCTGGCGAACGTCCGGATGCCGTCGTCCATCGGCCTTACCTTTGCCGTGGACCCGACCGTGTCCAACCGGATCCGGTTCACCGTACGCACTGCCGTCTACCTCCCCGAGGATGTCGAAGGGAAGCCGGTGGCCGCGAAGCGGACCGAGGCACGGAGCACGAAGGCCCAGCGGGAGCATTGGCGGCGCTCCGCCCTGCGGATCGAACCCGTCGATGTGGACGTCACTCAGCCCGGTCTGCTCGATCCCTTCGTTCTTCACACGGGGCTGGAACTGCGCGTGCTGGTCCGTCCCCGGTCCACGTCGGACGGGACCGTGACCGTGACGGCCACGGTCGTCAACAGTCTTGAGGTCGGCCGATTCGACCTCCGCGACGCGCACTGCTTCTACCAGCCGGTGATGAACGTCACGGCGGAGGACGGCAGCAGCCCGGTGTTCGTGGTGCGGACGGCCACTCAGGGTGCGGTCGACTCGGAGCAGGCGCTTAGTAGGCTCCTGCACCGCCATGTGCCGAGCTTCGCCACCGGCCACGGGTGCGCGGCACATTGGGATTGGACGCCGCCTCCGGTGGGATCCGTATCGATCGATCCTCCGACGGTCACCGCCCTGCGGACCGAGTTCGTCCCCTCCCACGAGGTATTGCTGACCGACTCGAACCCCGGGATCGACAACAGACCACTGACCATGTACCAGCTGGGAACCGCCCCGTCCCATGAGGTCGGGTCGGCGCTTCGCGCCCTGCTGGCGGGATACGAGCGGTGGATCGAGACCCAGGAGGATCAAGCTCGTCTGCTGCGCGACACGGAGGACGGCAAGGCTGCGGCCGATCAGGTCCTGCTCTGCCGGCGAGCTCTGCGCCGGATGCGTGAAGGCGTGGATCTGCTGGAAGACACCGACCGGCCGGACGTTCTACGGGCATTCCAGCTGGCAAACCTCGCGATGGCCGACCAGCGGGCACGTACCGCGTGGATCAAGAGCGGCAGATCCGGCCATCCGGACGAGCAGGCCGGGCGGTGGCGCCCCTTCCAGATCTCCTTCATGCTTCTCTGCCTCGCCGGGATCGTCGATCCGGACCACAAGGACCGAGAGATCTCGGACCTGCTGTGGTTCCCCACAGGTGGCGGCAAGACGGAGGCATACCTCGGGCTTATCGCCTTCACCACCTTCCTGCGGCGGTTGCGGGACGGGGAGGACGGGGCAGGCGTCACCGTGCTCATGCGGTACACACTCCGGCTCCTCACCCTCCAGCAGTTCGAGCGCGCCGCAGCACTGATCTGCGCCATGGACCGGCTACGGGCCGCCGACCCGGCAAGTCTCGGGCACAAGGAGATCTCCATCGGCATGTGGGTGGGCCGTTCGGCGACCCCCAACACGCTGGCGGTCACCGAAGGCAAACTGGCGGACCTCATGCGCAACGAGAACCTCCAGTTGCAGACCGAGAACCCGGTCCAACTGCGGAACTGCCCATGGTGCGGCGAGCCGCTGCGCCCGCGGGACTACGCGGTCGATAGTGATGCCAAACGCATGACGGTGAATTGCCCCTCCGGTCGTTGCGACTTCCACCGGGGGCTTCCGGTACACCTCGTCGACGAGGCCGTCTACGCCCATCGTCCGACCTTGGTCATCGCGACGGTCGACAAGTTCGCCTCAATGCCCTGGCGGCCCGCGTCTGCGGCCTTGTTCAACCGGGACGTGGACGGGGTCCGGCCGCCCGAACTCATCGTTCAGGATGAGCTCCACCTGATCTCGGGACCGCTCGGCACGCTCACCGGCCTGTACGAGACAGCCGTGGACGCCCTGGCGGAACGCCCCAAGGTCATCGCCTCGACGGCGACCATCCGACGCGCCGACGAGCAGGGCACCCGGCTCTTCGCCCGTTCGGTGGAGCAATTTCCTCCCGGCGGCCTCGACGCACGAGACTCCTGGTTCGCCGTGGAGACACCACGCGAGCGCAAGGCGGCCCGCTGCTACGTCGGCCTACTGACCTCCAGCACAAGCCAGGCCACCTTGCTGATCCGGGTCTACGCGGCCCTGCTCCATAGGGCGCACACCCACGATGCCCCACCTGAGGTGAAGGACGCTTACTGGACTCTGGTCGGCTACTTCAACAGCTTGCGTCTGCTTTCGGCGGCAGAGCTCCAAGTCCTCGACGACGTCCAGGAGCGACTGGGTCACCTCGCAGTACGGGACGGGCTCAAGGCGCGTCGCGCAGACGCTCTCACGGAATTGAGCAGCCGGGCGAACGCCAGTGACATCTCCCGCCGGCTCAAGGACGTGGAGCGCCGACTCCCGAGCCCGGAAGTGCTGGACGTACTGCTCGCCACCAACATGATCTCTGTGGGTGTCGACGTGGACCGGCTCGGACTGATGGCCGTGATGGGGCAACCGCAGACCACTGCCGAGTACATCCAGGCAACGAGTCGCGTGGGTCGACAACACCCTGGCCTTGTCGCCATCATGCTCAACTCCACGCGTTCGAGGGATCGTTCGCACTACGAGGACTTTCAGAGCTTCCACTCCGCCCTGTACCGCGAGGTGGAGTCCACGAGCGTCACGCCGTTCTCCGCCCGGGCCCGTGACCGAGGACTGCACTCCGTGGTGGTGGCTCTAGCTCGGTTGATGCTGCCTGCCGCACGGGCCAACGAAGCGGCAGCACGTGTTGAGGACTTCCACACCGACCTCCGCGAGCAGGTCGGCAAGGTCCTGCTCAAACGGGTTTCGGCGGTCGAGCCGACCGAGCTCGAAGCCACCACCGCGGCCTTCGAGGAGTTCATCGAGTGGTGGCGGGACGAGGCGCTGGCCCGCCCGAACCTCGTGTACGAGGCTCCACGTGGCTCTCGCGGGCCCGCCCTGTTGGCCAACTACGACGACGAGTCGGCCGACGTGTCGCCGTGGAAGACACTGTGGAGTCTGCGAGACGTAGATGCCTCGTCCACCTTCTTCGAGGAGCGCTGAGCCATGGGCCCCGTCCCGCCCCGTACCCGTCGCCGCGGCCTCCCGTCTGCTCCGGCACGTACCGTCCGCAAGCTCGGCGAGATCCGACGCGCCCAGCTCATCACTACGTACGGCGTCGGAGCCATGATCGCGGTGGAGAACGAGTCCTTCCTCATCCGCGGCATCGACTCGTGGGACATCTCCGAGGCGCCCTTCATCTCGGAGCCCCGGCTGGCCCGGCAGCTGGGTGTCTCCGGGTTCCGGATGCCACCGGCTCCCGATCCCGACTCGGCACGGGACGGCGTACGAGCGGTGCGCTTCCCGGAGATGTACTCATGCCCTCATTGCCATCAGTTGCAGCCTTTCCGTAAGTTCAACTCGCCGGCCGGACGAGCTGAGTGCTCGACCTGCCAGGAGAGCTTGGTCCCGTCCCGCTTCGTGATCGCTTGCACGCACGGACATCTGGAGGACTTCCCCTACTGGAAATGGGTTCACCGGGGCAACCGGATGGGTTCCGGGGCCTGCGGGGGCCAACTGACTTTTCAGGCCGACGGCTCGACCGCATCGCTGCGTGCCGTGCTGATCGGTTGCAGTTGCGGGGTGGAAAAGGTGTCCATGGAGGGGTCGTTCCGACGCCAGGCCCTCCGGGACCTCGGCATCCGGTGCGGTGGTCGTAGCCCTTGGCTCAAGGACGCTCCGGTGGAGAGCTGCCAGGAACCACCGCGCACACTCCAGCGAGGTTCGTCTTCAGTCTGGTTCCCTGTCATGTACTCGGCATTGTCCATCCCGCCGTGGAGTCAGGGCATCGCCAAACTCGTCGCACCGTTCTACGACGCTCTCAAGGACGAGGACCCCGCCTCCATCAAGTCGTACGTGCGCATCGTGAAGCTGCTGCGTCACCACCCGAACTACACCGAGGACGATGTGGTCGCCGAGGTCGAGCAGAGGCGTGCGGCCGAAGTCGCCTCTGCGGAACCGATCGATGGTACGGAGGCCGCAAAGCGCGCCGTCGACTACCGGCGGGAACTGTACGAGGGTGAGTACCGAAGCCTTTCCAAACTGCACCCAGAGGTTGCCGAAGAGGAACAGGAGTTCGTCTGCGAGCCCCCCATCACTCCGGTCGATGCTCTGCGCTCGTCCCATGGGCTGGCCCAGGTGATGTTGGTCAAGCGGCTGCGCGAGGTACGGGCACTGCAGTCGTTCCGGCGCGTGGAGGAACCGAGTCCGGCCGACTCTCAGCTGCGCCAGGCAGCGATCTCGCTGACAAAGCCGAGTTGGCTTCCGGCTTTCGAAGTGAGCGGTGAAGGCGTGTTCCTTCGCCTCGACCCGGAGCGGCTTCGGATCTGGGAGGAGCAACCGGAACAGGTCGCTCGCGCCGCCCGGATCCGCGAGAACCACGAGAGGCTGCTGTCAGCACGGGCGGGCGACTCGGACAAGCTGGTTCCTCCTTCACCCGCCACGCCCCGCTTCCTCCTTCTGCACGCCTTGGCTCACTCACTGATCAACGAATGGAGCCTGGACGGCGGCTACCCGGCCGCATCCCTGCGTGAGCGGCTCTACAGCGACGAAGACATGGCGGGCGTGCTGATCTACACGGCCTCCAGCGACTCCGCCGGCAGCCTCGGCGGCGTCGTCGCGCAGGGTGAACCGGACCGTCTCGCAGAGACCCTTCGGGCCGCTCTATACAGAGCGAGCTGGTGCTCGAACGACCCCTTGTGCATGGAGTCGGAGACGAGCGGTGCGGACAGCCTGAACATAGCCGCCTGTCACGCCTGCATGTTGCTCCCCGAGACGAGCTGCGAGAACAACAACATCCTGCTCGACCGGGCAGCCTTGGTCGGGACACCGGATGGTCGGGTGCGGGGCTTCTTCACTCGCTGACGCCCAACGCCCAGGCGGCCCGGGGCCCGCAGACACCCCGGCCACCGGATCGGCTCACATCACGAGAACTCGAGACCAGCTGCGAGCACAACAAC
Organism: Streptomyces sp. NPDC005181; assembly: GCF_040608395.1. NCBI lineage: Bacteria > Bacillati > Actinomycetota > Actinomycetes > Kitasatosporales > Streptomycetaceae > Streptomyces > Streptomyces sp. NPDC005181. The sequence continues at coordinate 31,104 of NZ_JBEXID010000033.1, read as the reverse complement.
GGGCTCCTCGACCGCGCCCTGCTGATCGGGACTCCGGAGGACCCATCGATCGGGTTCTTCAGCGAAGCACTGCTGCTCTGATCGCGGTGTCATCCTGTCTGGATCAGCTCCGCCTCGAAGTGCATCTGGGCCCGGTCCAGCGCCTCGTCCGGGTCGTAGCCGTGGGCAAGTAGCCAGTGGAGGAGGTCGGCGATCAGATCGATCGCCGCCTCCTGTTGGAAGGCGGCATGAGTTCGCCCCGTTCCGCGGCACGACGCCACGCCGCCCGAGTAGAGGGTCAAACAGGCCTCACCCTTCGCGACCCTCCCGTCATCGACATGCCCTCTGGGCGAACCGAGTCGGGTGGCCAGGTCGCACCAGACGAGCTTGGAATCCGCACCCAGGATCACACCCCACCGGTCCGACATCGCATCCACCAATGCCAGCCCGCGCCCCGCCTCGGCGTCCGGACCGGCCGATAGAAGTGTCGGGAGGGCGCGGGTGTCGGGGTCACGCAGGCCGATCCGCAGATGCGTGTCCCGCATCTCGGCCGTGAGCGTGCACGGCGTTCCCTCACCGACATGCCGAATCACATTCGCCACCAGCTCACTCACGCAGGTCTCGGCGGCGTCGGCCACGTCCGACAGTCCCCACAGGCGCAGGTGCAACCGCACGACTCGTCTCAGCCCGGCGACCTCTTCGGGCTCCGCCAGGAAGGGCAGTCCCCAGGGCTTTCGCGTCATGCAGCCGTCGATCCCGTTCACCACGAGCGCACGCCTTTCGCCGGAGCAAGCAGCCACTCCTCACCCTTTGTGAAGTGCGGTGACTCACAGTCGTCCCGCAACAGAGAATGCCAACCGTCGATCCCTTCATGCAATGTGCACGGCGAGATTCGCTCCTTCGGGTGATTGGCCCGGGCCACCGATTCCGATGGGATGGAACCTCAGCAACACAAAGGGGAGTTGAAGTGGCCGGTTCACCCACAGCACGCCGCCGCCGATTGGCGATCGAGCTCAAGAAGCTCCGTGACGAGAGCGGCCTGACCTGCAATCAGGTCGGCAAGGAACTCGACTGGAGCGGCTCCAAGGTCAATCGGCTGGAGACCGGCCAGGGTCGGGTGCAGCCCTCGGACGTGGACGCCCTGTGCCGCTTCTACGGGACGTCCGACGAACTGCGCGACCTGCTGAAGTCCCTCGCGAAGGAATCGAAGACCAAGGGGTGGTGGCACGCCCACGGGGACGCCATTCCGTCGTGGTTCTCGGTGTATGTGGGGCTGGAGCAGGCCGCCTGCAACATGCGTACCTACCAGGGCGAGTTCGTGCCCGGCCTGCTGCAAACATCTGAGTACGCAACCGAGATGAGCCGCGTCACGCCCGACCTCCCCCACGACGAGATCCAGCGCCTCGTCGACGTACGCATGCGCCGCCAGGAGCTGTTGACGGCTACGGACGGCCCCGACTTCTGGTCCGTGATCCACCAGAGCGCCCTCATGCACGTGATGGGCAGTCGAAAGGTCATGACCGCCCAACTCGAACGTATGCTGGAGATGTCGAAGTTGAGGAACGTCACGGTGCAGGTGCTGCTGTACGACGCCGGGGCGTATCCCACCACCGGGCCCTTCACCGTGCTCGGCTTCCCTGAGCAGGAGGACCCCGATGTGGTGTACAGGGAGGGTCTCACCGACTCGATCTACCTGGAACTTCCATCAGATGTCAGCGTCTACACCCGGGCTTTCGACCACCTCAGGGCCCTCGCACTGAGCCCGCAGAGATCAGCTGCGCTGATCCGTTCCGCCATGGAGGAACACTCACGATGAACCTGCCTCCCACCGCCCCTCAGTGGCGGAAGAGCAGCTACAGCAACGGCGCCGGTGGCGAATGCGTCGAGGTTGCCGACCTGCACCACACCGTAGGCATACGCGACTCGAAGCGTCCGAACGGTCGCCACATCGCCGTACAGCGGGATGCGTGGGCCGGGTTCATCTCGTCGGTTCGTCTGCGCCAGCTCTGATCCGATCGGTGAGAGCGAAGGCCGCCACCATCCCCGCTCGCCCTACCACGACGGCCGGTCATGCCCTCCGGATCGGGCTGTGCTGGTGATGCGGCGGAGGCACGTCCACGGTGTCCACGGCTTCGATAGCGGTGCGGTCCCGCGAACGGAGCCCCCGGGCGCCCTGCACCCTGCCCAGCTCCGTCAGCCAAGCACCTGAAAAGCACCCTCCACCGACTCCACGAACCTGATCATCTCCAGGTGGTACGTGGCCTGGCTCGGGTCCGGGAAGCGCACGTGGTGCCGGTAGTAGCGGTGGAAAGCGATGATCAGCGCCGCGTGGGTGATCTCCCCGGGGAGCGCCGCCACGTCCTCCTCCGAGAGCGGGGCGATCTGCTCGTAGCCGGCGACCAGGGCCTTCACTCGCTCCGGTGCCAGTTCGCCGTCTTCCTGGGCCAGGCCCACCGCCGTCATACCGAGGTCGAGCAGCGGGTCGTCGAGGGAGATCGTCTCCCAGTCGAGGACGGTGAGGCTGCCGTCGGTCCGCACGATGATGTTGTCGTCGAAGAGGTCCCCGTGCGTGACCGTTCGCGGCCGATGGCTCGTCGCTTCGGCCCGGTGGATGCGGCTGAGCCGGTCGGTGAGCCAGGCGGCGAACTCCCTGTCCGGGAGTTCCGGGATGAGGGCCTCGTGGTCGGCTGAGAGGCGGCGGGTGCCGACCGGGATGTCGGTGAGGCCCGGTGACTGCGTTGAGAGCGCGTGCAGTTGGGCGAGGATGCGGCCCGCTTCGGGCAGGAGCTTCACCGGCAGCGGCTGCTCCACCCGTCCCTCGGTCCACACCTTGAGGATCACCGGTCGGCCGTCGAAGTGTGTGATGAGAGAGCCGTCGGTGGCGGGTACGACCGCGCTGGTCGGCACGCCCAAGAGGAACAGCGCCTGGGTGTGGGCTGCCAGGGACTCGGCGCTTGCCGTGTCGTGGTTGTCGAGAATGGTCAGGACGAATTCGGTGGAGGCGGTGGAGAGGCGGAAGCTGGAGTTGGCCGCGCCGCCCGACAGCGGTGCGAGCTGCGGATCGTCGAGGCCATAGTTGTCGGCCACGGCCGGCAGATCGATCTGTTCCAGCGTGGTGTACTTCGCCACCTGATCATTCTCCTCTGATCGCGGCAGCCTCACGGCGCCGATCTTCGACGATCGCCACCCAGCGTGCCCGTACGGAGGCCTGCCCGTCCAGCCACCTCGCTCGGGGTAGGTCGGCCGGCGGCTCCTCGTCGGCCATCAGGTACGAGAGTTCTGCCAGGTAGGCGAACTCCTCCCCGCGTACGCACGCGCGCAGCCGCCCCCTCGCCTCGTCCAGCAGGTCGGGGTGTCCGAGCACCAGGAAGTGCAAGCAGACCGCGAGGCGGATGTAGGCGATGGAGGAGGTCAGTCCCGCCTCGCGGGCGCGGGTGACCGTGTCCTCGGCGCGCTGCGGGAGGTCTACAGCAACACCGGCGTCCCGTACGAGCGTGGCGATGGCGGTCTGGATGTCCGCCCAGCGGATCGACACCCCGCCGAGCATGTCCTCGGCGCGGGCGATCTGTTCCGCGGCGCGGGGGCGGTCCTGGAAGGCGGCGGCGAAGGCCAGGCATGCCTGGGAGAGCGCCGCCTCGCCCGGCTGGTCGAGGCCGAGTGCCTCGTCCCGGCCTGTGGCGTAGGCGGAGCAGGCCGGTCCGATGTTGCCCTGCGTCCACCACAGGTCGCCGCGGGCCCGGTCGGCCCGGCCCTCCGGCCCGAGCGCGTCGACTGCGATGCGTACGCGTTCGAACCGACCGATCCGGCGGGCCAGGTGCACCAGGCCACGTGCGGCCGTGGGGGCGAGACGGCCTCCGGCATCGGCGACCTGGCGCATCCCGTCCAGCGAGTTGTCGAAGTGCCCCAGGTCGCGCTCGCATTCCGCGAGGAAGTAGCGCGGCAGTTCGCGCAGTGCGTCGGGGAGTTGGTCCGATGCCAGGACCGCACGCAGTCGGTCCGCTGTGCGTCCGCGGTGCTCGCGCTGTCGTTGGGCGATCGCCAAGAGTGTCACGGCCAGCGCTTCAGCGGGCGTGCCGATCGTGTCCCCTCCGCTCTCGTCCAGGACCGGGAGTTCGATGGGCTCCCAGACGAAGTCGTCCACGTACCGGAACGCGGCGTCGGCCAGCCAGCCCAGGTCCAGCCGGTAGTCGCGGGCCAGGCGCAGGCCCTGCCGCAGTGCGACCACGAGGCGGGTGCGGTCGTCACCAGTTGCTTCGCGGCCGAGTGCGGTGAAGGTGCGGCGGGCCGCGCGCTGCCAGTCCGCCTCGCTCCACCGGTCCTCACTCGTGTGGTCGGCTTCCCGCACCACGTCCCGCACCAGATCGTGCAGCCGGTACCGCCAGGGCGCACCGGGGTCGGTGTCGACGAACGGCCGCTCGACCAGGTCGAGGGCGGGCGCGTCGTGGTCGAGGCCGGCCGCGGCCGTGCCCAGTTCCACCGAGAAGGAATCCAGCAGGCTGACGGCACGCAGTACACGGCGTATGTCCGGGGTGAGGTCGCGGAACGTACGCGCGACAAGGGCGGGGAAGTCGAGGTTGAACTCGCCGGGGGCCGGGGCGCGGTCGTGGCGGCGGTAGAGGTCGAGGAACCGCATGACCGCCAGGTCCAGGTAGAGCGGCAGGCCGTGGGAGTTCGCGGTGATCAGGTGGCGGGTGCGGTCGTCCATCAGCGGCCGCCCGGCGATGGTCAGCCGCTCGCACAGGTAGATCTCACAGTCCTCCGCCGAGAGGTAGCCGACCGTGTGCTGACGTGGTTCCTCGCTCGCACCGCCGACCAGCAACGGCCAGCACTCCGGGCCCGCCCAGTCGAGCTGGCCTTCGAGCTTGGGGTCGTCCCACTGGAGCCGGTTGCGGCCAGTGATGATGAAGAGGGCGTTCGGCATGAGCCACACCACGCGCTGAATCAGCCGCTCCAGATCGCGGTGCACGCGGTCGCCGACGTCCTCGAAGGTGTCCAGCAGGACAACGAGGGTTGCCCGCTTCTTCGACGGTACCCGGCTGAGGTCCCAGGACAGCAGATGGGAGTAGTAACTCAGTGCCTCAAGGTCGGGGTCGGCCTCCAGCAGGTCGGCCAGCCGGTGGCACTCCGCGAGCGCACGTACCTGCCGCCGGTGTTCGCGCAGGGCCCGGACGACCACACCGACGCTCTGCCCGATCACTGCGCCCGCGGTTCCCGGCAGGGCCACCGCCTGCGCAATGTCGGACAGCGCCGACTGCATCTGCCCCGATAGCGACCGTGTCCCGGGGAACCTGCTGAACCAGGTGCGCCGTCGCAGATACTCGTCGACCGGCTCCCCGGGGTGGTTACGCTCCCAGTACCGCTGGAAGGCGAGGTCGAAGGCCGGCATGGGTTCCCCGAGCTCCGATGCCGCCAGCCGCAGCGCCAGCATCAATGTCTCGAAGTCAGCGCCGGAATCGTTGGACAGGTCGATGCGTACGGGTACGACCCGTCCGACCTCGGCTTCCAACGGCGCCCAGTTACCGCCGCGTGCGGAGCCGTCCACCAGGTGCTCGGCGACGCCGCGCGAGAAGGTGGACTTGCCGATGCCGCCGACCCCGTAGAAGACGAGGGCGTTGCACCGAGGGATCTCCAGATCCCCCACGTCGAACCCGGGTCGCCGCACCCACCGGGTATGCCGTACGAGGGAGTCCGCGACGGTGGCCCATTCGTCACGCCGGTCCGCAAAGAAGTCGACCGCCTTAAGCTCGCGATCGTTGGACCGGAACAGCGCGCGAAGATCGGACCTGGCCACGTAGCCCCCCATGTAGACAAGCTCAACTCAACCAGACCAGCAGGCATGTTGACAGCCAGTCACGGGAGGATTCCCTGAGAGTGAGGTATGTGGCCGGGCAACGTCGCACGCCCGGGCCATCAGGGATGCGATGTGTGCAGTGCACTCGCACGGGAACGCGAGGAAGCTGCCGCGATGGGTAACTGGTCGACGGTCGCCGACTGCAATGTTGAACTACGACGACACCACAGGGAGCGCACATGACGGTCCCTCGTGCCCGAGCTGTGTACCGCTACGTGCTCCACCGCATCACCGAGCACCCCGACACGGACATCACGCACGAGGCCGAATGTCTCTGGTGCGACTGGGCCGCGGAACCTTCGACAGACTCCGCGCGTGTCGACGTGGAGTGCATGAGCCATACCGGCCGCAGTGGGCACAAGAGCTTCCGCCGCGTCCGTACATCGTTTGCCGTGGTCGTTCGGTGAGCCCTGCTGGTAGCAGTCCCCGCGGCGGGCGAGGTCAGCCCTCACTCGGCAGAGCCGCGGCCAGTCCGTTGATCTCGGCGAACCGTTCGCGCCACGGGATGTGCTCAGGCTCCGGTGCGGGGGCGCCGTAGAAGGTCGCGTACGCAGCGGACTGCCGGCACGGGGCACATTCCGTCTCGTCTCCCAAGGGGCGGAAGACGTGTTCCTCACCGGGCGAGGAGCAGACGACCAGGGCAGCGGCCGACGGGAGTTGAGGCAGCGGGGGCGGGGCCGGGTCCGCGGGGAGCTTCTGGACGAGGCGGTAGCGCAGGAAGCCGAACGCCGAGCGCACGCCGTCTTCCGGGCGTTCGGCGAGCAGTGCCTGTCGCAGGTCGGACTCGCTCAGCCCGCGCTCCAGCCACTTGACGGCCTCCCCGGCCAGTGCGCGGGCCTCGCGGACTCCCAGGTGCAGTTCGCGACGGGTGTGGCGCAGCGAGAGCAGGACCCGTTCGGCGCGGGCCAGTTGGCGGGAGTCAGCCGATCTCGGCATCGGTTCGGGTTCCGGGTCCGTCGTCGGCTCTTCGGAGGGTGGGTGGGGAGTGGTCTTATCACTGTGGTCTTCTATGGGTTTACAGCCACCGACCGTCCGGGCGGCCGGTTCACCGACCGTCGGAATCTGCGTACTCGGTGGCGAGGTGGTGGGCGGGGCCCCTCGCAGATGTTCTGCCTGCTCACTCGTCAGAGGGTTGTTCGCGACCAGTTGCTCGGTGACCCAGCGGCCTCGGCCGCCCTGGGTCCGCCACTCGTGTACGTATCCGTGCGCGACCAGCTGTTCCTTCGCCTTCTGGTACGTGCGGCCCTTGATGCCCAGTTTCTTGGCGAGTTCGCTCAGGGGCTTGCAGGGGGTGTCCTCGGGAAGGCCTTGGACGTACAGGAGCAGGATCTTCGCGTCACTGCTCAGACGCGGATGGCGCACGACATCGTGCGATGCCTTCGTGTAGCGCCGAGACGGCGCGCTAACATGACGCAGCATTTCCGGTGGTCTCGATCCACTGGTGATGAAGGCCCTCGGTTGGTGTTGGTGCACCGCCGGGGGCCGCCCTATGCGCGCGTGAACACACAGAGCGTGACGACTTCGTCACCGTACCGCACTATCGTCATCTCCCACCATGCGAACGGGACTTCGCGTCGCGCCCTCGGTGCAGGTCAGGCGCACCGGACTGAAGGGCCCGGCCCGTCACCCGTTCGGATCGGAACAGCCGGCACACCCGAGGGTGTACCGGCTGCATGAATTCGATCTGGGCACCGTGCTGCCGACAGGCGCAGCGCGCTCTCGTCACGTCTCCATTGACGTGTGGGCTTCGGGTTCCGCGGCAGCGGGGCAGGCGGGGCGGTCCTTGGCTCAGGCGCCGACGGCCGCGCGTCCGGCGGCGTAGATACGGGCCTGCTCGGCGACGCGGCGGCCGAGGTGCTCGGCGGTGGCTATGTCGGCCTTGTGGACTTCCTCGGGGCCGTGGTCGGTGTGGGTCTGGGCGCCCGCGCCGAGGTAGAAGCCGAGGCGGTTGAGGTCGTCCTCGGAGGCGGTGGAGCTGTTCCAGCCCGGGTGCAGGCCGAGGTTGACCCAGGTCATGCCGTGCTGGGCCGCCAGGACGGTGAAGTACTGGAGCGTGTGGAGCTTGTCACCGCTCTTGGCGCCGGAGTTGCTGAATCCGGCGGCGAGCTTGTCCTTCCACGAGTGGACGATCCAGCGCTTGGAGGTGGTCTCGGCGAACTGGTGGAAGGCACCGGAAGCCGTGCCCATGTAGGTCGGCGAACCGAAGACGATCGCGTCGGAGGCGTCGAGCTGCTCCCACTGCTCGTCGGTGATCTCGTCGACCTTGATCAGGTGGACGACGGCTCCGGCCTCCACAGCGCCGTCACGCACGGCCTCGGCCAGGACGGTTGTATGGCCGTAGCCGGAGTGGTAGGCGATCGCGACGCTGGGCGGGGTGATCATGAAGGTTCTCCTTCTGGCAGTGGCTCGGCTGACTCCCTCCCTTCGGGAGCCGGGAGGTCGAGGATCATCCGACGTAGCGGCTCGGAGTCGACCTGTACCTAACAGACCGAGCAGCCTCCGCATTCGTGACACCGAGAGGGTCATTTGTGAGAACGAGCCCCCTTGTCGCTACCTGACGATGTGGGGTTGGGCTGACGGGAGCCGGTCACGTCCTCTGCGTTCGGACCGGTGGCGCGGACCGCACCACCGGACGGTGCGTTGCGGTGTGCCCTGTCAGGCTCCGGCCGGTTCCCGTTCGCGCTGTGGCGTGTCGTCGTGTCGGGGCAGCAGGAGCGGGGTTGCCAGGATGAGGAGACCGGCGATCGCGAGCGCGGTGCGGGGGCCGGTGATGCCGGCCAGCAGGCCCCACAGGGCGGTCAGGGCCGCGATGGTGGCCTTGCTGGTGACTGACCACGCGGACAAGGTGCGGACGACTCGGTCCGTCGCTGTCCGCTCGAGCCGGTAGGTGGCGAACACCGGGTTGAACACGCCCATGCAGGTGATCAGCCCGAGCTCGACGGCGATGACGAGCACCAGCCCGGCAGCGCCGGGGCGGATGAAGACCAGCCCGACGGGCCAGCACGCACGCAGGGCCCCAGCGGTGAGCATGACGTGGTGCCGCCCGAAGCGCGCGACGAGTGGGCGGGCCAGCCGTGAGCCGACGAGGCCGCCGACGCAGGGTGCTGCGAAGGCGAGGCCGTACTGCCACGGCGTGAACCCGAGGCGGCCGAGCATGAGGACGGCGAGCAGCGGCGAGGTCGCCATGATCAGGCCGTTGACCAGGATCGTGTGGAAGAACAGCGGGCGCAGCGCCGGGTGGGTCAGGATGTACCGCCACCCTTCGACCAGGTCACCGGCTCGCAGTCGCCGCGGCGCATCGGTTCGCGCGGGCTGCGGCTCCTTCCCGCCGATCGCACGGATCCCTACTGCCGAGAGCAGGTAGCTGACCGCATCGGCCACCACCGTCATCACCGGGCCGAACAACCCGATCGCGGCCCCGCCGAGCGGCGGTCCGAGCATGGTGGCGGTCCATGTCGTGGACTCGAACCGCCCGTTCGCGACGAGCAGGGCCTCCGGGCGCACGAGCGCTTTCAGGCATGCGCCGCCGGCCGCCGTGAAGGTGATGTCGGCTGCGGCGACGACGACCGACACAACCAGAAGCTGGGCGAAGCCGAGCCGGCCGAGGGCGAAGGCCGTGGGGATGCTCATCAACGCTGCGAACCGGGTCAGGTCCATCGCAACCATCACCGACCGCTTGCGGCGGAACTCCACCCACGGACCGAGCGGCACCGCCACCACCGCCCCCACCGCCAGCCCTGCAGCTGCCAGCAGCGACACCTCGGTCGACCCGGCGTGCAGCACGAGGATCGCGATCAAGGCGAAGGCGTCGAACGCGAGCCACGTACCGAATGTGCTGACCGCATACGACGCCCAGAGCCACCCGAACTGCCGCCCCAACGACCCCCTGGCGACCATATTCAGCGCACCCCCCGCCCTCTCACGAAACAACCAGACGTTGACCATCGAGATCAAAGCGAGCGCCACACCAGCAGGTCAAACAACCGATCGACCGACGCGACTTCCACCGCGCGCATCCGGAGACCGAACTCGACGTCGTGACCCACCTCCTCGACGCCGACGCCGCAATCGCCGCTGTCCGGTCCGGCACGATCGACGCGTCCTTCCGCGCCGTCACCCTGCCCGCGCAGCAGCTCTCGTTCAAGGGCGGTCTGCGTTCGGCTGACGTACGCGCAAAAGGCTCTGCACGCCCCCACGAGCGCGACGAAGCGGGAGGTGCCCCACATGGCCGTCGGCAGAACCGATTCGGCTGTTCACTTCCGGGTGACCGAGGCGCGCGCTCCGCAATAACCGCAGGTCACCGGGACAGATGGGAGCGGAACATATTCCTCCGTATCGCACCAGGAGAGCCCTTCATGCGTCTTCGCACCACCGTCGCCCGCCCCGGTACGCGTCGCATCGCGCTCGTACCGGGGCGGGGTCGCGTGCCGGGCCAGTCGGCCTCGGCGGCCGGGGCGTCCCCAGCCACTCCGCGATGGCGGCGGCGCTTCCGGAGTCGTCCGAGGTCAATTGGATTCCGGCTCGGTCGACCCTCCTGGTGAAGCAAAATGTCGCCGAAGGACGTCCTCCAGCGTATGGGCGGCGTCGACCAGGTGGTCCGTGATCTGCAGCAGCCGGGGATCGAGCGCGGTCGGCCGGTTGCGCAGCGCGCACTGGACCTGGCGGAGCGGGGGCATCGGGCCGGGAGGCTGCAAAGTCCTGACCGCCTGGGCCAGCGAGATCATCGTGGAATCGAACGCGGTGGCCAGGGCGTCGAGCCGATCGGCATCGGCATCCCGGGCCCCGCCTTCTTCCCGGCCGATGGCCGTAGCCGGTGGCGGGACGAGGGCATGCAGCGACAGTTCGGTGTGGGCCAGCCGGGTCACCACGGCGACCAGGGTCCGCGCGACGGTGGGAGTCAACGGCGGGTGCGGCGGCTCGGCGGCCAGGCGGTCCGAGGATGCCTCTGCGTCGGTGCGGGCGCGGCGGGCGGCGGCTTGAAGGCGGCGTAGCCGGGCCGGATCGGTCTGCCCGGGATGGGCAAGGCTGTGCAGCAGGGCAGTCGTGTAGATGCGGTGGGCCTCGACCAGCCGGGCGAACTTCTCCTGGGCGGTGAGGCCCTCCCAGGTCGGCCACACGGAGTAGGCGATGAGCGCGAGGACCGCTCCGATCGCGGGAATCGGGTCAGATAGCTGCGGCTGGACCGAAGCATGCTGTGTGTCCATCGACGCTGATGGCTGGTCATCCTCAACGGGGGCGATGCATTCCCGGCGGGGTACGAGACGGGCAGCCGGTCAGATGGAGTTGCTGCGGTTGCATCCCTGCTCCGTGTGGCGAGTGTCGAGCCCGAATGTGAGGCGGCCATCGGCTGATTCCTCGAGACGTCTGACGTCCGACGTCTCGAAGAGGAAGACCAGCGCGATGACCGCACCTGGCAGTCTGCCGTGGGCCGTCGCCCGGGAGGAGAACCCGGCACCGGCGAGTCCGGGCCTGTCGCGGGGCTTTCTCCAGTGGCGCCGTCGGGGTGAGCGGATGGAACATGGCAATGCGCGGGCTGGAACCCATGGAGTCATGCCCGTGGAAGAGTTCTCATCCCTACGCACATGCCTCCTGTCCTTCTGGATCCGCTGGTCAAGGAGGTCACCCACATCCCCGCGCACCTCAGAATCCGACCGCGCCGACGAGGGCCGACGACGGGAGACCGCCCATGGGCACCCAGTGGATCGCCGGGGAACACCGCTTCGAGACCACCGCGACGGGCCGGGCCGTACTCGCCGATCCACGGCTCAACCGCGGCACGGCCTTCACCCGGGAGGAACGCACGGCACTGGGCCTGGTGGGCCTGGTGCCGTCGCAGACCCTCACCCAGGACCAGCAGGCGACGCGCGCCTACGCGCAGTACCGTTCGCAGCCCAGCGACCTCGCCAAGAACGTCTATCTGACCGGTCTGCGCGACCGCAACGAGGTGCTGTTCTACCGGCTGGTCGGCGACCACCTCGGCGAGATGCTGCCGATCGTCTACACCCCGACCGTCGGCACCGCGATCGAGCGCTACAGCTACGAGTTCCGCCGCCCGCACGGGATCTATCTCTCCGTGGACGCCCCCGAGGAGATCGAGGACGCGCTGCGCGCCTCCGGTCTCGGGGCCGGCGACGTCGACCTGATCGTGGCGACCGACGGTGAGGCGATCCTGGGCATCGGCGACTGGGGCGTCGGCGGCATCGACATCTCCGAGGGCAAGCTCGCCGTCTACACCGCGGCCGGCGGGGTCGACCCCAACCGCACGCTCGCAGTCATGCTGGACGTCGGCACCAACCGGCAGCAGCTGCTGGAGGACCCCCTCTACCTGGGCAACCGCCATCCGCGCGTGGACGAGAAGACGTACGACGCCTTCATCGACGCGTACGTGACCACCGCGAACAGGCTCTTCCCCGACGCGCTGCTGCACTGGGAGGACCTCGGCATCGCCAACGCCCGGCGCATCCTGGACCACTACCGCGACCGGGTGTTCACCTTCAACGACGACGTCCAGGGCACCGGCGCCGTCAATCTCGCCGCTGTGCTGTCCGCGACGAAGGCCAGCGGCATGGCGATGACCGACCACCGCATCGTCGTCCTCGGTGCCGGAAGCGCCGGCACGGGCATCGCCGACCAGTTCCGCGACGCCCTGATGGCCGACGGGCTGCCGGAGGAGGAGGCCGACCGCCGCTTCTGGGCCGTGGACCGGTACGGCCTGCTGACCGACGACCAGGACGGCCTGCGCGACGCCCAGATCCGCTACGCCCGTCCGGCGGCCGAGGTGGCCGACTGGGAACGGGACGCGCCGCACGGCGGCGTCGGCCTCGCCGAGGTGGTCCGCCGGGTCCGGCCGACCGTGCTGATCGGCACCTCCGGGCAGGGCGGTGCCTTCACCGAGCAGGTCGTACGGGAGATGGCCGCCCACACCAGACGGCCGGTCATCCTGCCGATGTCCAATCCGACGCCGCTGGCCGAGGCCACCCCCGCCGACCTGCTGAAATGGACCGACGGGCGGGCGCTGGTGGCCACCGGCAGCCCCTTCGACCCGGTCGAGTACCGGGGCGTGACGTATCTGATCGGTCAGGCGAACAACGCGCTGATCTTTCCCGGGCTGGGCCTGGGTGCCGTCCTCGCCCGCGCCACCCGTGTCACCGACGGCATGCTCGTCGCCGCCGCCCACGCAGTGGCCGGACAGGTCGACGGGAGTACGCCGGGCGCGCCCGTCCTCCCGCTGACCGACGCGCTGCGCGCGACCTCCGCTGCCGTGGCGGGAGCGGTCGGCCGCGCCGCGGCCCACGACGGCGTCGCCCGCACGGAGGTCGACGACGGCTTCGGCAAGCTGGTGCGGGACGCCATGTGGCAGCCGGTCTACCCGGAGATCAGAGCCGTCCGCGACGCCGGAGGATCCTGAACGAGGTCCGCGTGAATCCGGTCCCGGCCAGAGCTTGAGTGGGGGCCTGGGCCCCGCCGAGCCGACGTCGCACACGCCCAGGACGGTGCCCAGGTACTGGATCGGGCAACAGGCGTCACGCCGGAGCCGGTGCGAGACTGGGCCAGGCAGGCCAGGACACTGGAGGTTTCACCATGTCGAGCAATGAGCCCGGGAACACAGGGCAGGAACCACGGTCCGAAGCGTGGAAGACCGCGCTGACCGTGCTGCAGACGGCCAAGCCGCCGTACGTCCCGGAGGGGGCCGAGGCGATGACCGTTCTCATCGAATACCCCCCGGGCGACCCGGGCGCACCTCCGCACCGGCATTCGGGGCCGGCATTCGGCTACATGCTGGAGGGGGAGATGGTCTTCGAGCTCGAAGGCGAGCCGGAGCGTGTGATCAAGGCCGGGGAAACCTTCTGGGAGCCGGGCGGCGACGTCATCCACTACCAGGACGGAAACAACCGCACGGACTCCCGGAGCCGTTTCGTCGTGACGATGATGTGCGCGCCGGGCCAGCCCATGCTTACCCTGGTTGATGACGAGGAACTGGCACAGCGTAAGGACCGGCGGGCTCCGCGGCCTGCGTGAGCGCGGCGGTGTCATTCGGCCCGCGAACCGTGTGCTGGTTCCCCGACGCCGGCGAACCTACCGGCATACGGCAATGACCCTCCGCGCGATCGCATCACGGCGAAGAAGAAGTCGTCGGCCCATTGCCGGAGCGTCAAGCGAAGAAGGGGCACCGGTCCCGATTCGGACTCGCTGTCAGCGCCCTTTCCCTCCCCAGCGCGCCATCGGGGCTCCAGCGAGCCACGCGGTGGTGCGCGACGAAAGGTGACCCATGAAGTTCGCAGTATTGGGCGGTACCGGCCGGATCGGGTCGCGGGTCGTGAAGAAGCTGAACGCGGCGGGACACGAGGCCGTGCCGCACTCGCTGTCCACAGGTGTCGACGTCATCACCGGGCAGGGCCTGCAAGAGGCGCTGGCCGGCGTCGATGTCGTCGTCAACCTGACGAATTCCCCGACCTTCGACGACGCCTCCCCGGCGTTCTTCCAGACCTCGATGGACAACCTTCTGTCCGCCGCCCAGAAGGGCGGGGTGGGCCACGTCGTCATTCTCTCGATCGTCGGTGTGGATCAGGTGCCGGGCCTCGACTACTACCGGGCCAAGGTCCTTCAGGAAAACATCCTCAAGGCCGGGCCGATCCCCTACTCGATCGTCCGCGCCACTCAGTTCATGGATTTCATGGATTCGGTCCTGGCCATGACCACTGAGGGCGACACCGTCCGGCTGCCCGCTACCCCGATTCAGCCGATCGCCGCCCAGGATGTCTCCGACGCTGTCGCCGAAGTCGCCGCCGGCCCCCCTCTGAACGGCGTCCTCAACGTCGCCGGGCCCGACGTCTTCCCCCTCGACGAACTCGGCCGGATCACCCTGACCGCCCGCCCCGACGGCCGTACTGTCGTCACCGACGACACCGCCGGCATGTTCGCCGCCGTCCAGGGCGACGTCCTCACCGCCAAGGGTGACGCTCGTATCGCCCCCACCCACTACGCCGACTGGCTCTCCTGACCGACGCGGCTCCGTCAGCGGTAGTCCTCCGGGTGGCCCTGCATCCATGTGTTGATGCGGTCGCGCGTGCCGAACAGCTCGGAGCGGTGCTTCTCCAGGTTGTCCGTGGAGGTGTCGCCTTTCAGCGTCCTCTTCAGGGTGGTCACCCAGTCCACGGGCTCGTTGAAGTGGCCCGCGTCCTTCGGGTACGCCTTCATCGACGCTTCCAGGCCCGCCAGTTCGTCGTAGACCCGGTCCAGGACGTAGGCACAGTCGTCCGTGCCCGGGGCGCACGTGTCGCCCAGGGTCGCCTGGAGGGTGGCGAACGCGTCACGGACCTGCGCGGGCCTGCTCGCGGGCGGCGTACCGGACACACGGACGGCGTCCTCCGCATCGGCCGACGCCTGGGCGTCCGCTTCCACTTGCGCCTCTGCCGCCCGGGACGCGGCCGCCGCATTCGCCGATGGCGCCACGTACGGAACGTCGCCACCGGGCCCGTCCGACGTCTCGACGCTGCTGCAGCCCATCAGGCACGCGCCCAGCAGCAGAGTCAGGCCGACGGCGCCACGCTTGCGGGTGCGGGCACGGGTGGTACGGACAGACATGAGGCCCCCCTGGTCGGTTGGCCCAGACCATACCTGTCAGGCTCCGCACGGGGCGGCCTCAGCCCGTGATCAGCGTCTGGAGCGCCGGTGCGTACAGATCGGCAATGCGCTCGGGGGTGGCCAGTGAACCCGCGCCCTCACGGTGCAGGCTCAGGGTGGCGCCGAGGCCGAGGAGATGGCCGGCGATCAGCTCGGCGCGCAGGGAGCGTTCACGGCCGGGGAGGCGGGCGGTGAGCGCCTCGGTGACCTGCTCGTGGAAGCGGTCGCGCAGCAACGAGCGTTCGTCTGGTTGCCCAGGGAGAACACGACGCGCAGGAGCGGGTCCGACTGCAGCTCGCGTCGGCGGCGTACGAGAGTCACCACCATGTGACGGCCCAGCGTGTCGAGCGGGGCATCGAAAAGTTCCTCGGCGGCCGGGCCGAAGTCGGCGACGGTGTTGAAGAGTTCTTCCTTGCGGCCGAAGTGCTTCACGACCAGGGAGGGGCTGACTCCGGCGTCTGCGGCAATCCCCCGGATGGTCACCTCGGCGTACGGGCGCTGGGTGAACGCCCGCCGGGCCGCGCGCAGGATCGCGTCCCGGCCCGTGCCCTGATCGGCGGCGCCGGGAGCCGGAGCGGTGGCCTGACTGCCGGTCATGCGCCCTCCTCGATCGGGATCGTCCGCGCACCGCCCTTGCGGTCCTTGCGGTTCTCTTCGACCGTACCTGCCGCAGGTGTACGCCTGCCGGGCAGGAACAGCGTGACCGTCAGCGCGAGCAGCGCCGCGCCCGCCGCGATCAGGAAGACGACCTGGTACGCGTGGAGCGTCGGGGCCGTCCGGCCACCCGCCCGGAACGTGATGCCGGCGAGGACCGCCGCCACCGTCGCGCTGCAGAAGGCCTGTCCGATCGACCTCATCAACGTGTTGAGGCCGTTGGCCGCACCCGTCTCGCTGACCGGGACCCCGCGCATCACCAGGGCGGGCAGCGCGGAGTACGCGATGGCCGTGCCCGAGGCGACGACCGTCGCACCGGCGATGATCAGCCACAGGCTGTGGCTGGTGAAGTACCGCACCACATAGCCGACGGCGATGATCCCCGCGGCCAGAGCCAGGCTGACCCTCGGCCCGTACGCCGCCGAGATCCGCGCGGACACCGGCGAGAGCGCCACCATCGCCACACCGCCCGGCAGCAGGCAGAGCCCACTGACGACGAGCGAGGCGCCGAGCCCGTAGCCCGTCGCCTTCGGCTCCTGCACCATCTGTGCGGTGACCAGCGAGTTCGCGTAGAAGGCGAAGCCGATCAGCAGGGCGGCGATGTTGGTGAGCAGGACGGCCGGGCGGGCCGAGACCCGCAGGTCGACCATGGGCGTCGTCGCGCAGAGCTCGTACGCACCCCAGAGCAGCGCCACCACCACGGCCGCGACGAGCAGGCCGACCGTACGCGTCGACGTCCAGCCCCAGTCGGCGCCCTGCGTCACGAGAAGGCGAAGGTGGCGGCTATGGCGAAGGTTCCGACAGCGGCAGTGGCGGCGAGCGGACTGGTCGGCGGGTACGCGATCGCGCGGTGGACCAAGAAGCGGCCGCTGGGCGGAGTCGCGCTCGCCGCCGCGGGTTCCGTCGCCGCGTACGGGTGGAACCGGCAGGCCGGCCCCCGCGCGGCCGTCGCCCTGACCACGGCGTATGTTGCCGCGTTCGCCGGATCGCACCCGCTGGCCAAGAAGGTCGGCGCCTGGCCGGCCGTCTTCACCGTGGCGGGCACGGTCGCCGCCGCGTCGTGGGCGGTCACCCGCCGCGCCGCCTGAGAAATTTTTCCCGCAAGGCCCGCAGCACACTGAACGCGTCCGCGCCGGCGTCCGTATTCAAGAGCACTCCCCCGCGTAAGCCGGGTGCGTATCCGTACGACAGGACGGGTACGCACCCGGAACCCTCGCAAGGGGCGTTGTCACGCGCCGAACGCCCGCGACACCGTATAGATCAGCAGCCCCGCCAGCGCACCCACCACCGTGCCGTTGATCCGGATGAACTGCAGGTCACGGCCGATGTGCGCCTCGATCTTCTTCGATGTCTGATCCGCGTCCCAGCTCGCGACCGTGTCACTGATCAGCGACGTGATCTCCGTGCGGTACGTCGTGACGACATACACCGCCGCGTCCTCCAGCCAGCCCTCCAGCTTCGCCTGGAGCCGGCCGTCCGTCGCCAGCCGCGCGCCCAGCGACATCAGCGAGGCGCGCGCCCGCAGCCGCAGCTCGCTCCGCTCGTCCTCAGCAGCCGTGATGATCATCGTGCGGACGGACGACCAGGCCGACGCGATGACGTCCTGGACCTCGCGGCGCCCCAGGATCTCCGACTTCAGCCGCTCCACCCGCGCCCGGGTGTCCGAGTCGGTCTGGAGGTCGGCGGCGAAGTCCGTCAGGAACGTGTCGATCGCATCACGCGCCGGATGCCCCGGCATGTCCCGCATCTCGGTCACGAAGCGCAGCAGCTCCTTGTAGACCCGCTCCCCCACCCGCTTGTCGACGAACCGCGGCGTCCAGCCCGGCGCACCGCCCTGCACCGCGTCCATCACCGAGTCGCCGTGCAGGATCAGCCAGTCGTGCGCGCGTACGCAGAGCAGGTCCACGACCCTGCGGTGGCCGCCGTCCGCGACGATCTTCTCCAGCATCTTGCCGAGACCGGGGCCGATCTCCGCCGCCTCCGCCCGCCGGGTGATCGCCTCACCGACCACGGCCTGTACGTCGGAGTCGCGCAGGATGGTCAGCGCACCGCGCAGCGCGGTCGCCAGCTCCGCGGTCACCCGGTCGGCGTGGTCCGGCTCCGCCAGCCAGGCACCGAGCCGGCCGCCGATACCGAGGCCGTGTATCCGGCCCCGTACGACATCACCCGAAAGAAAATTCTCCCCGACGAAGGAACCCAATGAGGCTCCGAGCTGGTCCTTCTTGGTAGGGATGATGGCGGTGTGCGGGATCGGCAGGCCGAGCGGACGCTTGAACAGCGCCGTGACGGCGAACCAGTCGGCCAGGGCACCCACCATTCCCGCCTCGGCGGCCGCGGCGACGAAGCCCGGCCAGCCGCCCACACCCGCGTTCTTCGCCCAGGTGGCGAGGACGTACACGAGCGCGACAAGCAGAAGGAGGCCCGTGGCCGTGGTCTTCATACGGCGTACGCCACGCCGCTTCTCCTCGTCGGCGGCCGTGTACGCGAAAGAGGCGAGGGGGGCGTGGCGCACGGTGGAAGCTGCGGTGCCGGAACTCCCGTCCGCGCCACCCAGTGCCCGTGCGGGCTCGACCGGTCCCCCGCCCGGCTCGTCCGACCTGGTCCGTCCGATCCGTTCCATCCGCTCCACCCGTCCGCGTCCACGTACGCATCGCCCCCGGTGCCCCGTACGCATTGTCCTTACCTGACCTACTCCCGGGCCGCATGTCGAGTTCCCCGCGCCCTGCTTCATCATGAGATCAGCCCACATCACCACGAGGAGACACTCCGCCCATGCCCAGGCGCCACGGACCCGCCCTGCTCACAGCCCTCGTGGCAGGCACCGCCGCGCTCACCGCGATCGTGGCGTTCGCCGGATCCGTGCTGTTCTCCGGTAGCGGACCGAAGCAGATCGGCACGGAGTCGGCGGCCCGTACGCCCGCCGCGCCCGCCCACTCCACCGGTGTCTGGATCGGCACCTGGGCCGGGGCTCCGACAGCCGGTGTGGCGGACACATACACCGACGAGGACCTGACCCGGCGCACCATCCGTAACGTCGTGCACACCAGCATCGGCGGCGACGCGGCCCGCATCACCCTCTCCAACCTGTTCGGTACGCGCCCGCTGCTCGTCGATCAGGCCACGGTGAACACCCGGCCCGTCTCCTTCCGCGGCGCCCCGTCCGTCACGATCCCGGCGGGCGAACAGGTCGTCAGCGACCCGGTCGTCGTACCCGTCGCGCCCGACGCCGATCTCGTCGTCACCCTGCGCACGCCCACCGCCGACGGCCCCGTCACCATCCACCCGAACAGCCACCAGACCTCGTACGTGGCGGACGACCGCGGCACGTGGCACAGCAACCTGTGGCGCTACCTCACCGCCGTGGACGTCCGCAACAAAGCCGCTGCCGGGGCGATCGTCGCCATCGGTGACTCGCTGACCGCGGGCACCGGCTCGACCCTCGACGCCAACGGCCGCTGGCCCGACGTCCTCTCCGACCGGCTGCGCGGCCGGTACGCGGTGGTCAACCAGGGCATCGCCGGCAACCGCATCCTGCGCGACGGACAGGGCTACGGGCAGGGCTACGGGCAGGGCTACGGGCAGGGCTACGGGCAGGTCTACGGGCAGCGGGCGAGCGCCCGCTTCGAGCGCGACGCGCTGGGCGTCGCCGATGTGAAGACCGTCATCATCGCGCTCGGCATCAACGACGTGCAGCAGTTCCCGCAGGAGCAGAACCCGCAGCGGATCGCGGACGCGCTCAGGGCCATGACGGAGCGCGCCCACGCCCGCGGGCTGCACGTCGTCGGGGCCACCCTGATGCCGTTCGAGGGGTACCTCACCTGGACGCCCGCCCAGGACGCCGTACGGATGCAGGTCAACGCGCTGATCCGGGCGGGCGGCATCTTCGACGACGTCGTCGACTTCGACCAGGCGGTACGCGACCCGTACCGGCCGAGCCGGCTCCTCCCGGAGTTCGACTGCGGCGACCATCTGCATCTCAACGACAACGGATATCTGCGGCTGGGACAGCGGGTGGATCTGCGGACCCTGCACCAGACCAGGCGGACGTCCGACCAGCTCTGACCGGAGGGACGCGGTCCGGTACGCCCGACCGGGCGCACCGCCGTGTCCCGCGTCGCCGGACAGGCTCTACTCGTCCCCCGAGCCCTTCTTCAGCTGCCGGGCACGCTCCCGCTCCTTCTCCGCCTTCGTCCGCTTGCGCTCCACATCGACCCCGCCCATCAGCGCGAAGCCGGTGACCCGCACCCGCGGCGAGCCCGGCGAGGGGATGCCCTCGCCCGACGCCCGGTCGCCGAAGCCGCCCATGATGCCGATGCCCCT
Organism: Streptomyces sp. NPDC005181; assembly: GCF_040608395.1. NCBI lineage: Bacteria > Bacillati > Actinomycetota > Actinomycetes > Kitasatosporales > Streptomycetaceae > Streptomyces > Streptomyces sp. NPDC005181. The sequence goes on along the minus strand of NZ_JBEXID010000033.1, from coordinate 10,676 downwards.
GACCTCGACATCGAGCTCCGGCGGGACCGTCACCTGCATCCCGCCCATGATCGTGAAGCAGCGGACGACGACCTCACGGTCCTCGAACCGGGCTTCGCGCAGATCGATCTCACCGCCGCCCCACATCGCGAACGCGGTGAACTTCCGCGCCACCGTCCACGTGCCCTTGCGCCTGAAGCCGCCCCAGAAGGCGAACGCCCCCTTCGAGGTGGCGGGGCCGCCGACACGTGCCGCCCAGTCGACACCCGTCGAACCCGTCCGTGCGGGCGAGCTTCCCGGGCCCACCGGCGCCACCACCCCGCCCGGCGCCGGAAGGTCGCGGACCAGCGGCTCCAACTCCCCATGCGTACGGGCCTTGTAGGTCGCGTCGAGCCGCTGCTCGAACTCCTCCATCTGCAGTCGGCCCTCGGCCACCGCCTCGCGCAGAACCTCGGCGATACGCTCACGTTCAGCATCGGAAGCACGCATGTCCGGATCTTCGCTCGTCATACCACGCAGCCTATTGAACGCGTCCGCCCACGTCACCGATCCGGCTGCCGCCACCGGTAATTGACGTCGCCTCATGTCTCTCTACGCGCTGCCGGCCGACGCGTACATCCTCGCGATCACTGACTCGATGTCCGGCTCCCGCACCGACAGGTCCACCAGCGGATACTCCGCGGCGATCCGCGCCACCAGCGGCGCCGCCGAACCGGACGCGGGGAAGGCCAGCCACTGGCGTGGCCCCTCCACCTTCACCGTGCGCACCGAAGGCTCCGACTCCAGCCGGATCGCCGGGAGTTCGCGCTCCAGGTCGACGACCAGGGTGCGTTCGCTCGCGCCGATCTCGTGCAGCCCGGCGAGCGCCCCGTCGTACATCAGACGCCCGTGGTCGATCACCATCACCCGCCGGCAGAGCTGCTCGATGTCCGTCAGATCGTGGGTGGTGAGCAGCACCGTGGTACCCCGCTCGGCGTTCAGGTCACGAAGGAAACCGCGGACCTTCGCCTTGGAGACCACATCGAGTCCGATGGTCGGCTCGTCCAGGTACAGCACCTCCGGGTCGTGCAGCAGCGCCGCCGCGATATCGCCCCGCATCCGCTGCCCGAGCGACAGCTGCCGCACCGGTACGTCCAACAGATCGCCCAGGTCGAGGAGTTCGATGCAGCGGTCCAGGTTCTCCCGGTAGCGGGCGTCCGGGATCCGGTACATCCGGTGCACCAGCCGGTACGAGTCACGCAGCGGCAGGTCCCACCAGAGCGTGGTGCGCTGGCCGAAGACCACACCGATCCGGCGGGCCAGCCTCGTACGCTCCCTGGAAGGGTCGATGCCTGCGACCCGCAGCCGGCCGCCGCTCGGGGTGAGGATGCCGGTCAGCATCTTGATGGTGGTCGACTTGCCCGCGCCGTTCGGGCCGATGTAGCCGACCATCTCACCGCGCGGCACGCGGAAGCTGATCCCGTCGACCGCGCGGACCTCGCGACGCTCGCTGCGCAGGAAACCCGTCCTGCGGCGCACGTCGAAGACCTTCTCGACTCGGTCGAGTTCAATGAAGTCGGTATCTGTGCCCATGCCCATGTCCGATGCCCTCGTTCTCCCGCTCGTCCGTGTGGTTGCACGCGCTTCGGGCGCGCCTTGTCCTCCATTGCCGGACGGGCCTGAATGTCCCGCTGGTCAGCTTCCTGTGCTCCGGTACGAGCGCAGACCCGCCCGCCACACCGCCCCTGCGAGCACCCAGCACATCCCCGCCACCACCGGGGGCAGGAGCGCCACCCACTCCGGCAGCCCCAGCGGGTACTCCCGGCCCAGCACATACAGCGCGGGCAGCCAGTTCACGAAGGCCAGCGGCACGGCGAACGTCACCCCGCGCACCAGGTCCTTCGCGAAGATCGTCGGCGGGTACTGGAGCAGCGTGTTCCCGCCGTAGGTGAAGGAGCTCTGCACCTCGGCGGCGTCCTGCGCGAAGAACTGGAACGCCGCCCCGCACACGAACACCGCCCCGAAGATCGCCGCCCCGCTCAGCAGCATCAGCGGCACCGTCGCCACCCGCAGCGGTGTCCAGTCGATGTCCAGCGTCACCAGGGCGTAGCCGAGCACCAGCAGCCCCTGCGTGATCCGCCCCAGCCTGCGCAGCGCGAATCGGTCCGCCGCCACCTGGGCGAGCACCGGCACCGGGCGCACCAGCAGCGTGTCCAGCGTGCCGTCCCGGATCCGGCGGCCCAGCCGGTCCATCGACCCCAGCACCAGATCGGCCAGGCCGAACGCGGTCCCCGAAGCCCCGTACAGCAGGGCGATCTCCGGCAGCGTGTAGCCGCCCAATGCGTCGACGTGCGCGAACATCAGCATGATCGTGACGAAGTCGAAGCCGGTCGCCGCGAAGTTCCCGAACGTCGTCATGACGAACGAGGCGCGGTACGTCATCGTCGAGCGCAGCCACATCGAGACGATCAGCCCGTACGCACGGACCCCCTCGACCAGCCTCGACCGTTCGGCGAAAGCCACCTCGGGCGCCTCGACACCTCTTCCGGCCTCAGCCGCCTCCGCCGCCTCCGCAACCTCAGCCACCCTGGACCACCACCCTCCGCGTCGCCACCGACTGCACCAGCCGCCCCGCCAGCAGCAGCGCCAGCGCCCAGCCGCCCTGGAACGCGAACGCCTCCACCAGCCCCCACCCCGTGTGCTTACCGAGGAACACATCGGCCGGCACCTGCAGCAGCGCCGACCACGGCAGCGCCCTCGCCACCTCGCCCAGCACCCCCGGGAACAGCGTCAGCGGAAGCAGCATCCCGGAGAAGAACAACCCCGCCAGAAACGCGATCTGCGACGCGCCCGCCCCGTCCATCAGCCAGAACGCGGAGAGCGCCACCAGATAGCGCACCGCGAAGCTGACCACGACACCGAGCGCCACCGAGACCAGATACGCCAGCCAGATGCCCGGCGACGTGGGCAACGCCAGCGGGAAGGCGAGCGCGCCCAGCACCATCGGTGCGATGCCGCGCGCCATCAGCTGATACGCCGCGCGCCCCAAGTCCCCGGCCAGCCACCACATTTGAAGATCGATCGGCCGGTAGAGGTCGATCGCCACATCGCCGGTACGGATCCGCTCCATCAACTCGTCCTCGAAACCGCCGCCCATCATGGCGCACGTCGCCAACAGCGCCTGGCCCAGCCACACATAGGTGAGCGCCTGGGACATGTCGTAACCGCCGAGCTGCGGCCGCTCGTCCCACAGGGCCATATAGGTGTACGCCAGGATGAAACCGAAGACGGTGTTGGTGAACACCCCCGCCGCCGTCGCGATCCGGTAGGTGGCATACCGCCGGAACCCGCCCGCCGCGACCACCGCGTACAGCCGCACCTCAATCGCCCCCGCACTCGTTCGCACTCGGACGCCCAACGGCGCCGGGCACCGAAGCGCACGACCCTAGTCCAGCGGAAGCAGCCGCCGCGACCGCTTTTCGGCCCCCCTCCGGAGGTCGATCAGGTGGTTATTGCGCAGAAAAGTGCACTATGGGGGAACTGACCGCGGCCGAGGAGTCTTCACCGATATGAGCGACGAGCCACAGCAGCAGAGCGGGGGCCCCGACAACGGGGACCGGGCCCCGAGGGACCTCTCTGCCGGCACCGGCGCACCCGCAGGCCAGGCGGCCACGCCCGGAGGGAAGAAGGGGCGCGCGAACCGGCCCAGGCGCACCGGCCGGCGCCGGGCCGTCCCCACCTGGCGGGCCACGCTCGCCACGCTCCTGGTGATCGCCCTGCTCCTCATCGGCGGCTTCATCGTCGGATACCAGCTCGTCGGCATCCCGCCCGCCAACCCCACCGCCATCGCGCAGTCCAACGTCTATCTCTACAAGGACGGCACCGTCATCGCCCGCGACGGCGACGTCAACCGGCAGAACGTCCAGCTCGCCCAGGTCCCCCTCCACGTCCAGCACGCCGTCCTCGCCGCCGAGGACCGCAACTTCTACTCCGAACGCGCCATCGACATCAAGGCCCTGATCCGGGCCGGCTGGAACACCGTCACCGGCAAGGGCAAGCAAGGCGGCTCGACCATCACCCAGCAGTTCGTGAAGAACTACTACCTCGGCCAGGAACAGACGGTCATGCGCAAGATCAAGGAGTTCTTCATCGCGATCAAGCTCAACCGCGAGGTGAGCAAGGACCACATCTTCGAGGGCTACCTCAACACCAGCTACTTCGGCCGCAACGCCTACGGCATCCAGGCCGCCGCCCAGGCGTACTACGGCAAGGACATCGGCGACATCACCACCGCCGAAGGCGCGTACCTCGCCTCCCTGCTCAACGCCCCCAGCGCGTACGACGTCGTCGTCCACCCCGAGAACAAGCCCGCGGCCGTGGCCCGCTGGAACTACGTACTCGACGGCATGGTCAAGGAGAGCTGGCTCAGCGCATCCGAGCGCGCCACCATGCAGTTCCCCGTGCCCGACAAGGTGAAGGCATCCACCGGCCTCTCCGGACAGCGCGGCTACATCGTCCAGGCCGTCAAGGACTACCTCACCACCCATCAGGTCATCGACGAGGAGACGCTGGCCACCGGCGGCTACCGGATCACCACCACGCTGGAGAAGAAGAAACAGAACGCCCTCGTCGAAGCCGTCGACGACAACGTCATGTCGATGACGAGCGACGAGCGGACGGTCGACCGCAATGTCCGCGTCGGCGGCGCCTCCATCGACCCCGCGAACGGCCGGGTCGTCGCCATGTACGGCGGCATCGACTACACCAAGCAGTACGTCAACAACGCGACCCGCCGCGACTACCAGGTCGGCTCCACCTTCAAACCGTTCGTCTTCACCTCCGCGGTCGCCAACGGCTCCAGGACCCAGGACGGCCGGCGCATCACCCCCAACACCGTCTACGACGGCACCAACAAGCGCATGGTCCAGGGGCCGAACGGACCCACCGGGTACACCCCCGCCAACGAGGACGACGTCAGCTACGGGCCGATCAGCGTCCGTATCGCCGCCGACAAGTCCGTCAACGCCGTCTACGCACAGATGGCCGAGGACGTCGGCCCCGACAACGTCAAACAGACCGCCATCGACCTCGGCATCCCCAAGAACACCCCCGACCTCACCGCATCGCCGTCCATCGCGCTCGGCCCCGCCACCGCCAGCGTCCTCGACATGACAGTGGCGTACGCGACGCTCGCCAACCACGGCAGGCACGCCCCGTACACCCTCGTCGACAAGGTCAGCAAGGACGGCGAGGAGCTCACCCTCCCCGACGGGAGCACCGAGCGGGCCGTCAGCCGCGAAGCCGCCGACACCACCACCTCGATCCTGCAGAGCGTCGTCGAAAACGGCTCAGGCACCGCAGCCCAGGGCGCCGGCCGCCCCGCCGCCGGCAAGACCGGCACCGCCGAGGACGACAAGGCCGCCTGGTTCGCCGGCTACACCCCCGACCTCGCGACCGTCATCGCCGTCATGGGCCAGGACCCCGACACAGGCGTTCAGAAACCGCTGTACGGAGCGCTCGGCCTGGCCCGTATCAACGGCGGCGGCGCCCCCGCCCAGACCTGGGCCCAGTACACCGGCGCCGCACTGCGGGGCACCGGTGTCCAGGACTTCGACCTCACCCTCGAACGCGGCGCCGAGGAACCGTCCCTGCCGACCGGCGAAGTCACCGGACCGACCGACACCGGCACCCCGTCCGCGACACCGTCGAACACGCCGCCGAGCAGCCCGGTCATCGAGCCCACCACCCCCTTCGGCAGCGAACCCGCCACCCCGCCGGGGCCGCCCACCGGCCGACCGACCAGCGGATTCCCGGACACCGGAGGAGGGGACAACGGCGGCAACGACGGCTTCTTCCCGCGCGGCGTGGGCGGCGCCCTCCCGACCCCCGCCCCGACCCCCGCCCCGGCCTCCGCCCCGGGCCCGGCCTCACCCCCGGTCCGCTAGAGAATCCGGCCGACCTGGCGGCTCAGTGCCCCGAGGTCGCCTTCAGCCCGACCACGGCCACCAGCAACAGGCAGACGAAGAAGACCCGGGCGGCGGTCACCGGCTCATGCAGCACCACCATGCCGAGCACCGCCGCCCCCGCGGCACCGATACCGACCCACACGCCGTACGCCGTACCGATCGGCAGTGACTTCGCCGCCTGCGACAACAGCACCATGCTGGCCACGATCCCGAATCCGGTGAACACACTCGGCCACAGCCGGGTGAACCCGTCGGTGTACTTCATCCCGATCGACCAGCCCACTTCCAGCAGACCGGCCACAGCAAGCAGAACCCACGCCACGACGGCACCTCCGACACCACAGACACACGGACATCACGGGTGCGTCGTCTTTGCAGAAGCCCGGTACGGCGCGTCTCGTCGGGGTCCCACCAACATAGCAAAGAACAGGCAAAAGGCCTGGTGACGGCTGTCACCAGGCCTTACGTCAGGCACATCGGGAGAGCTACAGATACAGCCCGGTCGAATCCACCGAACCCTCGAACCGGTCCGCCGCGACCGCGTGCAGATCCCGCTCCCGCATCAGCACGTACGCCACACCGCGCACCTCGACCTCCGCACGGTCCTCGGGGTCGTACAGCACCCGGTCACCCGGTTCCACCGTCCGCACGTTCTGGCCGACCGCGACCACCACGGCCCAGGCCAGTCGACGACCGACCGCAGCCGTCGCCGGAATCAGAATGCCGCCGCCCGAACGCCGCTCACCCTCGGGCGCATCGGACCGGACCAGCACGCGGTCATGCAGCATGCGAATGGGCAGCTTGTCGTCGGTGTTCTCGCTCACGCCCCGAAACCTACCTGCCCTCAGCCGCGCCGCACGCCCCCGGGGTCAGCCTTGTCAGCGCTTCTTGCGCCGCGCCGACACCACGACCAGCCCGACCACACCCGCCGCCAGCAACGCCACCGGAATCACCCGCTCCATGCGCGGCGCGCCATCCTTCGACACAAACTGCGCCTTCACATCGGACACCGTCCGGTTCACCGCCACGAACGCCCGCCCGGCCGTCCGGTCCACGGCCTCCGCAGCCTTGGCCTTCGCATCGCCGATGATCGTCTTCGGGTGCACCCGCACCCCGATCTCATCGAGCACCACCGCAAGCTGCTCACGCCTGCTGATGATGTCCGCCTCGATCTGCGCAGGGGTCCTGGCATCCGACACTGCGCCGCCTCCGTGGTCGTCGTCCGGTAAACCTTCATCGACAGTCTGTCAGCTCGACCGCCCGCACACCCGGCGGCACCCCTATTACGCTCGGTCCCGTACACCCCACATGCCCCTGAGGAGAACCATGAGCGAGCGACTCCAGCCCGGCGACACCGCCCCGGCCTTCACCCTCCCCGACGCCGACGGCAACAACATCTCGCTCGCCGACCACAAGGGCCGCAAAGTCATCGTCTACTTCTACCCGGCCGCCCTCACCCCCGGCTGCACCAAGCAGGCTTGCGACTTCACGGACAACCTGGAGCTCCTGGCCGGCGCCGGATACGACGTCATCGGCGTCTCCCCCGACAAGCCGGAGAAACTCGCCAAGTTCCGCGAGAAGGAGCACCTCAAGGTCACGCTGGCCGGCGACCCGTCCAAGGAGACCCTCGAGGCCTACGGCGCCTTCGGCGAGAAGAAGCTCTACGGCAAAACGGTAACGGGCGTCATCCGCTCCACCGTGGTCGTCGACGAGGAGGGCAAGGTCGAACGCGCCCTCTACAACGTCAAGGCGACCGGCCACGTAGCAAAGATCATCAAGGATCTGGGCATCTGACCGCCGCCACGCCCCTGTGACGGGCGTCGCACTTTCACTCCCCATCGGTTTGCGACCGCCATGACCGCACAGAAGCCTTTCCTGGAACACCCACCGAGGAAAGGACCCGGCCATGGCGGCCTCCGACCTTCAGCAGGCGGCCGACCCCGAAGCGGTCAAACGCCACCCCACCCTCTTCCGTACCATCCGGAAGCGGCAGAACCCCAGGCTGCGCCGGTCCGACATCACCGTCACCGACGACCAGGCAGTCAAGCGGGCGGTGAAGGCGGCCTCCCTCGGCAACGCCATGGAGTGGTTCGACTTCGGCATCTACTCCTACCTGGCCGTCACCCTGGGGCACGTCTTCTTCCCGTCCGGGAACAGCACCACCCAGCTGCTCTCCTCGTTCGCCACCTTCGCGGTCGCCTTCCTGGTACGCCCGCTCGGCGGCATGTTCTTCGGCCCCATGGGCGACCGGATCGGCCGCAAGAAGGTCCTCGCGCTCACCGTGATCATGATGGCGGTCGGCACCTTCGCCATCGGCGTCATCCCGTCCCACGCCTCGATCGGCCTCTGGGCACCCGCTCTGCTGATCTTCTTCCGGCTGGTCCAGGGCTTCTCCACCGGCGGAGAGTACGGCGGCGCATCCACCTTCATCGCCGAGTACGCCCCCGACAAGCGCCGCGGCTACTTCGGCAGCTTCCTCGAATTCGGCACCCTGGCCGGCTACGTCGGCGCAGCCGGTCTCGTCACCGCACTCACCGCCGTTCTCGACACCCCCGCCATGGAGGCCTGGGGCTGGCGCATCCCGTTCCTCGTCGCGGGCCCCCTCGGCCTGGTCGGCCTCTACCTCCGGCTGCGCCTCGACGAGACCCCGGCCTTCCAGAAACTTGAGGGCGGCAACGCTCAGGCCACCGAGGCCGCCGACAGCATCGAGACGACCGCCAAGGGCGACCTCGCGAAGATCTTCCGGCAGTACTGGCCGACGCTGATCCTCTGCATCTGCCTGGTCGGCGCGTACAACATCACCGACTACATGCTGCTGTCGTACATGCCGACGTACCTTTCCGACGAACTCGGCTACAGCGAGACCCACGGCCTGCTCGTCCTGCTCGCCGTCATGGTCTTCCTGATGCTGATCATCAGTCAGGTCGGCAAGCTCTCCGACCGCTTCGGCCGCAAGCCGCTGCTGATGGCGGGAATGCTGGGCTTCCTCTGCCTCTCGCTCCCCTCCTTCCTGCTGATCCGCCAGGACGGCATCCCGGCCATCACGATCGGCATGCTGATGCTGGGTCTCTCCCTGGTCTGCATGCTCGGCACGATGTCCGCCGCACTCCCGGCCCTCTTCCCCACCCAGGTCCGCTACGGCTCCCTGTCGGTCGGCTACAACCTCTCGGCCTCGCTCTTCGGCGGTACGACCCCGCTGGTGATCACGGCGCTGATCAGCTGGAGCGGTACGAACCTGATGCCGGCGTACTACGCTATGGCAGCGGCCCTGGTCGGCGTGATCGCGGTGGCCTGCATGAAGGAGACCGCCCAGCGGCCGCTGGACGGCTCGCCCCCGTCGGTGGAGACGGATGAGGAGGCGGCGCAGCTGTGCGCGGCACAGACTCCCGGGCCCAGGCTCTGAACCCGGATCCGGTCTCTGGGAACGGTCCGCACAGCGTCAGCCGAAGCGGGGCGGGCCGTTCCACATCTCGCCGTATTTCGGACGTGACCATCCGATAAACGGTTCGTTGCTCCGTACGAGACCGCGAACGTGCGGTCGGGAACGGAGGCAACATGCCGGTAAGCCCCTACTCGCGCGAGCGCCTCGCAGAGGCCGTCGCGTCATCACGGACGCTGTCCGAGGCCCTGACCAAACTCGGGGTCGACCCGAAGAGCTCGACACGGCATTACGTCCACGAGCGCATGAAAAAGATGGGAATAGCCACCGAACACTTCGAACGCGAGGGCACTCGCTGGACGAGGGAAGTTCTTGAGCCCGTGGTCAACGCGTCAACGAGCGTGCACGAGGTACTGCGGCGACTCGGCCTTGAAGCGGTAGGCGGCCACCACACCAACATCAGTCGCCGCATCAAGGCGTACGGCATCGACACCTCGCACTTCACTCAGCCGTCCAGAGCAGGAAAGGAGAAGCTTCGCCGCAAGCCCCAGGAATTACTGGTCATGAACCTGGCACCAGACGCACGCCGAGTGCCCAGCGCCCGCCTCAAGATCGCCATGGCGTCCCTGGGCGTTGCGGAACGATGCGCTCTTTGCGGAACGGAGCCGATGTGGCAGGGCAGACCACTCCCGCTCGAGGTGGACCACATCAACGGCTCGTGGCGCGACAACCGGATAGAGAATCTCAGGCTCCTGTGTCCCAACTGCCATTCATCGACGGACACATATCGCGGTCGCAACAAAGGACGTCGATCCGCGACGGAGTGTGAGGCGCGGTGAGTGTCGGCAACCGTTACACACGGGAACGACTGGTCGAAGCAGCCCAGAAATGCACCACCATCGACGAAGTCATCGCCTACTTGGGCACGCGCCCGTACCACCGCCTGGGCCGGTATCTACTCAAGCGCTTCGATCACTTCGGGATCGATGTCTCGCACTTCCCCACACGCCGCTACCGCAGAAGTGGCCCGCGCCCTGCCACGACAGATCTGAGCGAAGCTGTTGCCGCGTCCATATCCATCGCAGACACACTCCGGCGTCTCGGCCGACCTGACAGCACGAGCCAGCGAAATCAACTGCGTCGATGGATGACCGATGACGGCATCTCGGCATCGCATTTCCTCGGCCAGGCGCACCAGCGGGGCAAACCGGGCACGACGCCCGTCAAGCCTCCGGAAGAAATACTGGTGAAGCACGACGGCAAGCGTCGCACAAAAACGGCTCTTCGCTCGCATCTGTGGGTTTCAAGCGGTCTCCGCGAGGGCTCGCCCGGGGAGCGGTCGGGCGTAACCGGCCAGACAGAGCAGGATCATG
>NZ_JBEXID010000032.1:0-85360 GCF_040608395.1 Streptomyces sp. NPDC005181 | reverse complement strand
GGGTTCTGTGCTGGGCATAAGAAACGGTTCTCCTGTCGTGCCCTCTCAGGCTAACCCGCAGAACGGGATGTCTCACCCAAGGCTGACAGAGAGGGGCCGGCGGCCGTGGCGAAGTCGGCGCTTACCCGGCCTCTCCCGTCGCCCTGGCGCTCCACGTCCGCGCCGAGGTATTGAAAGACCATGATGAGACGCTCCTCAACCTCAAGTGTGGCGGCCCAGGCGTCGAGGAAAGGCGCCAGGGTGGCCAGGGCCTCGTCCTCAGCCAGGTCCCCCGGTGGCACCGCGTCAAGCCGCGTCTCGTTCAGCTTCAGCGCCCAGCCGTCGACCTCGTAGGAGGCCGGAAAGGCGCCTTTCAGCCAGGTCAGTGGGTGCTGGTCGACCCACCTGACCGCGTAGTGCAGCGCTCGGACCCGGTCGCCCTCCATGGCCCTAGTGTCGCGCCGCCGCAGTGGCGGCGCACCTGAGCGGTCAGGCCAGCCAGTCGCTGGCCGACTGGTCGAGGAACAAACCCACCAGGGTGGTCGGGACGGCTAGGCTGGAGAAGGCTAGAGAGGCTCTCGCGGGAGCGATTCACTGGGAGCAGATGACCGCCCGCAGGAGGGTCTGTGGGAGGTGGACAACCCCGGTGTTCCGCCTCCTTGTCGCGTACGGTGCCCGTCTCGGTGGCCAGCCGGTGGCCGGACGCCTTTGGACGACGTGATACGAGGGAGCACAGAGCAACCAGACGCACGTGCTCTGATCAGGCAGAACGTCACTCAGCAGCACGACCAGGCACTAGGCAACACGAACGCTCACGGTCTCGTAATGCGTAGGTCTCGGGTTCGAATCCCGAAGGCGGCTCCATAGAGAACCCCAAGTCAAGCCTCTGGCCTGGGGTTTTTTGTTTTCGATGGTCTTGGAATCGACTCAGATCGGGCACTCATGGTCTGTGCACCGTAATGCGTAGGTCAGAGGTCTGGTTGCTGTGACGGCATGGACAAACTATGCCTCTGACCTGGTCTTTTGCCTGCCTGGGAGGGATGGGCCAGCCTTGCGCCGCAGGCCCCGGTGGACAGTCGTGCGGGCCCCCGCATCGGGGGCCCGCTGCCGCACCCTGGCCGACGTATGACATTCATCTGTCTCCGATGGGACGAACGGCGTCGCTTGGACTGTCGAGTGCTGACAGGTCTCACGTCCTGCTCTCGACCCGGCGCCGCAGCTTCAGCTCTATGATCTTCACTGTCGGCGCTGGGACCCGACCTTGGTCGCGGACTTGCGCAGCCGCTTGGCCAGCAGCTTGTCCCGGGCCTTCAGGTGTCGTCCGGCTGCTTCCAGGACGGCCCGGGTGGCGGGGTGGTCGCAGCGCCACAGATCGTCGGCAGCCAGCTCCAGGAGCGGCAGTACCGAGTCCCCTTCCTGGTCTAGGAACTCGGCAAGCGCCTCGTCGGCGACGCCGAGCGGACCCCATAGGTGGTCTATGAGCCACCAGAGCTGGAGTTCCGGGCCGTGTCCTTCAAGGGTCTCGCCTCGGCCGGCCAGCACGATCGCTGCGCTCTGGGCGCAGCCGGGGACTCGGGATGCTGCGGCTTTGCGTAGGACCGCGAGCGCCCTGGGTTCGTCGAGTTCTGCCAGTATCGGTGCCGCGCTTAGCCGGCGGAGGGCTGCGTCGGCTTCCAGTCCGGCGCAGGCGTCGATGAGTTGGACGGCGGCTGGGCCCTGGCCCCGGTGGCTGATCCAGGCGGTGATTTCTGCGTGGGCGGATTCCTGGTCGTAGTCGAGCAGGGCGTCGAGCAGGGTTGGGGCGTCGGCGTCGGCCAGTTCGCCGATCAGTGGAGCGGGGACTCCCTCGGCGAGCAGGTATTCGCGCAGGCCATGGCGTCCCAGCGGGGTGAGCCTGAGCCGGTTCCCGGGCAGAGGAGTGTCGTCGGCGGCCCCCTTGATGCCAAGGATGTCGAGGAGGATGTGGTCGCGGGGCTGGCCCGTCTCCGGAGCGGTCTCGACCTCCGCTGCCCGGTAGTCGGTGAGGACCAGGGCCGCCTGGTCGAGGATCTGCAGGAGCAGCAGTTCGATCAGCCGTGCCTCGCGTGTGGGGAGACCTTCGCGGAGTGCGCCGACGAGCAGTGCGGTGTCGAGCCATTCGCCGTCGGGAACCTCGTACAGTGCTCGCAGTACTACTGCTGCCAGGCCGGTGCCGTCTTCGCCCTGCATGCCCAGTGCGGCCAGCAGTGCTGGGGGCAGGCCGAGGGTTCCGAAGTCGTCCAGCTCGTCGAGTTCGGCCTCGAGTGCCTCGCACCAGAGGTCGAGCGCTCCCTCGTCTCCCGCTGCGGCGGGCAGGTCGGTTCCGGGGCGCGCGGTGCCTGAGCTGATCTCCACCAGGTCCGTGTCGAGGGTGAGCCGCCAGGGGTTGTCCAGGCAGGGCAGGTCGCCGGAGCTGCGCAGGTGGGCCAGCCGCTTCTCGCGTTCTGCAGGCGAGAGTGCGCTCAGTTCGTCGTCCAGGGACCACAGTTCGAGTTCCTCGACGGCCAGGCGGCCCAGTGCGGGCTTGAGTACGTCGCGGGAGGTGACGGCGCGCCCGTCCTGGCACCAGTGGGCCAGGCGGAGCGCGGAGGCGATCAGCGGCACCTGCCGTGCCGCGGCGGCGAGGTCAGCGCGCGGTGCCAGGGAGACCGGACGCACCGGGAGGAACTCGACGTCCAGGTCCTCGTCGTCGTGGATCTCACCGCAGGAGCAGCGGCGCCCGCCGGGGGCGGATCTGGCCGACCCGGCTGCTCGGACGTCCGTGGGCGGCTGAGGGTCGAGTCCGGCGAGTTCCCGGTCCAGGGCCTCGCGGTCGAAGTCGGCGGGGTCGAAGCCCTCCTCGCGCAGAGTTTCGACCAGGTCGGTCCACGGTTCGGGGGTCGGCGCGGTGCGGTCCGCGGCGGCGTCGAGTACGGCCTGTAGTCCCCAGGCGCCGCCGACGTCCTCGGCGTCGGGCATGGCGCGGCGTCCGCCGGTGCAGTGGACGCGACGCTCGCCGGTGGACGCGGGGAGGGTCTTCTCCAGGGTGATCTGGTGCCGCCAGTCGTCGCCGAAGTCGTAGGTGTACTCCAGCCGCCCGCCCTCGTAGGGCAGTACCTCGGCTACGGACGCGGACTCCTCGTCGAAGTCGCGGCCGGGATCGCGGTCCAGCGGGGAGTTGAAGTCGACGAACTGGCGGCCGGAGCCGGGTTCGGTGAAGGCATGCAGGTGCGAGTCGTGCCAGCCGAAGCAGGTTTGGACGATGTCGTGCAGGCGGCCGAGCGAGGTGTCGGCGGGCAGGGTGACCCGGCGCCAGATCGGTGGGCTGGTGTCCCGTAGGGCGATCTTCAACTGGTAGGTGGGCACGGGCTCGGTCACGGCGAAGGGTTCCCTCGATGCGGAGGCGGGTTCCGGCACCGGTGTGCGGCTGCGGCTGGACGCGGTGGGTGCCGGTGCCATCCTCTCGCATTCCGCCGAGTGGGCGAAGCCACTCTTGACACGTGCGGTCCGCCTGTGCGGATAGCCTTGGTCTGCTGAGGGCGCGTGGGACCCGCGCCGCCCCGAACGGGTGGAGGAGTGGGTGCTGTGGCGAAGGTCTACCTGTCGGCAGAGCCAGTGGCCCGGCCGGCGGGATCCGGCGGGGTGTCCGTGACCGAGTCGGCCGCGTTCACGTCGGCGGAGTCGGGTCGGGAGCGGTTGCTCGCCCGGCTGCCGGAACTCGCCGCGGGCGAGGCGGTGTTCCTCCCGGCTGATCCGCCCCGGTCGGGACGGGTGGCGTTCTGGACGTCCAGCGGCGAGCTGCCGGACCTCGGAGTGGAACCCGAGGAACTGACCGTAGTGCGTCCGCACGGCTCGTCCGTGCGCCGGGCCCGGGTGGTGGCCGTGCTGCTGCCGGTGGAGCAGGCGCTGCCGCTGTTGACCCGCTGCCGGGCACTCGGTGCGGACGGCAGCGGGCAGGCTTCGGCCGACAGCGCGCGCAGCAGCACGGCGTTCTGGGGTGCCGCGTCCGTGCTCGCTCTGGGCCTGCTGGCCCGGGGCCGGGTGCTGCCGGGTGTGTCCCCGGAGGGCTTCGACGCCTGGCGGGTCGGCCCGCTGGACGCCGAGGACCACGAACGGCTGGGCTCGCTGGCCGCCGCCATGCCCCCCGAGGCCCGCGCCGTCGCGGTCCCCGGCCTGTCCCCCCTCGCGCTCCCGGCGGCCGAGCCGCTGCTCCGGGCCTTCCTGGACGCTGTCGCCGACTCACTCACCCGCCCTCCGGCTGCCCGCCACGTGTCCGACGGGGCGGCGTTCGCCGTTCGCGCGCCGCAGTCCGTACCCGAGCAGCGCGCCTGGGCGGCGGAGGTCGCCGCGGGCCGCGACGCGGGCCTGGCAGTGTCTCTGCGACTGGAACTGGGACGGGCAGACTCGTTCCGGGCCGTGGTCCAACTGCGCAGCCTGGCCGATCCCACCGTCCTCGCCGACGCCGCGGACCTGTGGGCCGGGCGCGCCACGGCCCCTGAACTGTTCGGCCCGAGGGCCCAGGTGGACACGCTGCTGACGCTGCGCCGGGCCGCGCGCGCCTGGCCACCGGCCGGACGGCTGCTGGACGCGGCCGCCCCCACCGGCATCGACGTGTCCGACGAGGAGGCCCAGGCGTTGCTCGGCGCCGCCGCCGAGAGCCTGTCCGCGGCCGGGGTCACCGTGCACTGGCCCAAGGAGCTGGTCCGCGAGCTCACCGCGGACGGGGTCCTGGAACCCGCACGCCGCAAGGGGACACAGTCTTCGGCCGAGTCCTTCCTGTCCTCAGGCGGCCTGCTGGACTTCCGCTGGCGGGTCGCGCTCGGCGACCAGGAACTCACCGAGGAGGAACTCGAACGCCTCGTCCAGGCACACCGCCCGATCGTAAGACTGCGCGACCAGTGGGTGGTCGTGGACCCGGACCTGGTCCGCCGCCTGCGACGGGCCGCGCAGTCCAGGAAGCCCTTGCTGACCGCGATCGACGCCCTCGGCGCCGCGCTGACCGGCAGCGTCGAGGTGGACGGCGAACAGGTGCAGGTCACCGCAGGCGGCGCACTGGAGGAACTGCGCTCCCGGATCGCCGACCCCGAGGCCGACACAACCACAGGCACCGGTGCCGCGCGCAAGCCCCATGGACCACCGAAAGCCCTCGCCGCGACCCTGCGCGACTACCAGGTGCGCGGACTGAACTGGCTGCACCGGATGACCTCGCTCGGCCTGGGCGGCTGCCTCGCCGACGACATGGGCCTGGGCAAGACCGTCACCCTGATCGCACTCCACCTGCGCCGCCAGGAACGAAAGGCCACCGCAGGACCGACCCTGGTGGTCTGCCCCGCCTCCCTGCTCGGCAACTGGGAGCGCGAGATCCAGCGCTTCGCGCCCACCGCACCCGTGCGCCGGTTCCACGGCCCCGGCCGCGACCTGGAGGGACTCGACGACGGAGCCAAGGGCGGCTTCGTCCTGACCACCTACGGCACTATGCGCCGCGACGCCGAGCGCCTCGCGCAACAGCCCTGGGGACTGCTCGTCGCCGACGAGGCCCAGCACGTCAAGAACCCGCACGCGCACACCGCCCAGGCGCTGCGGGCCATCCCCTCGCTGGGGCGGGTCGCGCTGACCGGCACCCCGGTCGAGAATAACCTGTCCGAACTGTGGTCACTGCTCGACTGGACCACCCCGGGCCTGCTCGGAACGCTCACCTCCTTCCGCGACCGCTACGCCAAGGCCGTCGAGGGCGACCGCGACGAACAGGCCGCCGCACGACTCGCGGCGCTGGTGCGCCCCTTCTTGCTGCGTCGGCGCAAGTCCGACCCGGGCATCGCGCCCGAACTGCCGCCGAAGACCGAGACCGACCAGCCGGTCTCACTGACGAAGGAACAGGTCTCGCTCTACGAAGCACTGGTGCGCGAACTCATGGCCGAGATCGAGGAGAAGCAGGGCATCGCCCGGCGCGGCCTGGTGATGAAACTGCTCACCGGTCTCAAGCAGGTCTGCAACCACCCCGCGCAGTTCCTGAAGGAGCCGGCGAACGCGAAGCTGCCGGGCCGCTCGGGAAAACTGGAACTGCTGGACGAACTCCTGGACACCGTCCTGGCCGAGGACGGATCGGCCCTGGTCTTCACCCAGTACGTGGCCATGGGCCGGCTGATCGAACGCCATCTGGCCGACCGCGGCGTCGAGAGCCTGTTCCTGCACGGCGGCACCACCGTCAAACGCCGCGAGGAGATGGTCGACGCCTTCCAGTCCGGCGAGAAGAAAGTGTTCCTGCTATCCCTCAAAGCCGCCGGAACCGGCCTGAACCTCACCCGGGCCGGGCACGTCATCCACTACGACCGCTGGTGGAACCCGGCCGTGGAGGACCAGGCTACCGACCGCGCCTACCGCATCGGACAGACCCAGCCGGTACAGGTGCACAAACTGATCGCGGAAGGCACCGTGGAGGACCGGGTCGCCGAGATGCTCCGACAGAAGCGGGAACTGGCCGACTCGGTGCTCGGTAGCGGTGAGGCGGCGTTCAGCGAACTGAGCGACAGTGAACTGGCCGAACTAGTCACGTTGCGAAAGACAGGATGATGAGCAGGCACACCCCGTCCCGCAAGGGCCCCGCCCGTACCTTCGAGGCACTCCCGCCGACCAAGGGCAGCCGCGCGCCCTTCGCCGAGTCCTGGTGGGGCCGCGAGTGGCTGCGCGCCCTGGAGGAGTCCTCCCTGGACTCCGGTCGCCTGCAGCGCGGACGGACCTACGCGCGCGGCGGCGCGGTCGGCCAGGTCACCGTCGCCCCCGGTTCCGCCGCCGCCCCGGTGCAGGGCAGCCGCCGCACCCCCTACCGTGCCACCGTGCTGGTCGAGCAGCTGACGAACCGACAGTGGGACCAACTGCTCGACATGATCGCCGAGCGGGCCGCCAACATCGCCGCCCTGCTCGACGGCGAGATGCCCGCCGCTCTCGCCGACGACGCCGCAGCCGCCGGCGTCCCGCTCCTGCCCGGCCCCCGCGACCTCGACCCCGAGTGCAGCTGCCCCGACTGGGGCTACCCCTGCAAACACGCCGCCGCCCTGTGCTACCAGCTCGCCCGACTCCTGGACCGCGACCCCTTTGTGCTGCTGCTCCTGCGGGGCCGTGGCGAGCGGGAGCTGATGGACGAGCTCGGCCGCCGCAACACCGCCCGCGCCGCCGCCGAATCCGCAGCGTATGCGGCAACCGCAGGCGCGGCCCCGGTTGCACCCCCGGCCCGGGCCGGGGACCCCGCAGCAGCCGCCTTCGCCTCCCGCACAGAACTGCCGCCCCTGCCCGCGCCACCTCCGCTGCCCGAACGGCCCGGCCGCGGCCCCGCGCTGGTGGACACAGCCGTCCCGGAACCCGGCGTGGACCCGGCCGCACTCGAACTCCTCGCCGCCGACGCCGCGACGCGCGCCCACCACCTGCTCGCCGCGGCCCTCGGCACCCATCACGCCGACACCGCCCCACCCCCGCCGCTCACCGAATGGCAGGACGCCGCCCGCCTCGCCGCCACCCACCCCACCACGGAGGTCCTCGCCCGGATCTCCACGAACTGCGGCCGCACCCCCAGCGAACTCGCAGCCGCCACCCGTGCCTGGCGCCACGGCGGCGCGGCATCCCTGGAGGTCCTTGACGAAGCATGGACTCCGCCCGCGGCAGTGCTGGAGCGCGCCCGCACCACGTTGAAGGACGACTGGCCCGATGACACCCCGCTGCCGCGCCTGCGGACATGGCGCAACCGCTGGACCATCGAGGGCCACGGCGCGCAGCTTCGATACGGCCGCGACGGCCGCTGGTATCCGTACACGAAAGATGGCACGACATGGTGGCCGGCTGGACCTCCCGATCCTGACCCAGCCATCGTGCTGACGAGTGTGCTGCAACCAGAGGCCTCCCGGGCGCCGACTCGGCCGCTGACACCGCCGCGGGTTCCCGAAGATCAGCAGGCCCTGTCCAAGCCCCGCGTGCGCCGGACCCCGCCCCGGCCTGCGTGAGCGGCCGTGGGCCGAACGCGTCGGCCCGTACCGAATCGATGACGTGCGGGAAGGGACGTCTTGCGGCGGACCTGTCGAGTAGCACGGTGCGGGTGGGTAGCGTAGATCCCAGGGTGCCGTGGGCACGGGATGGAAGTAGGGGATGGGTGCGAGTGCACCGCAGACACCACAGCGGCAACTCGCCGAGGTGGAGGGGGTGCTGGAGCGCATCACCTACGCGAACGAGGAGACCGTCTATACGGTGGCCCGGGTCGACACCGGGCGCGGCGCGAACGATCTCTTGACGGTGGTCGGGGCGCTGCTCGGCGCGCAGCCGGGTGAGTCGCTGCGGCTCCATGGGCGGTGGGGGTCGCACCCGCAGTACGGCAAGCAGTTCACGGTGGAGAACTGCACCAGCGTGCTGCCGGCCACGGTCCAGGGCATCCGACGGTACCTGGGGTCGGGGCTGATCAAGAGAATCGGTCTGCAGGGCGTCGGCGTCTCCACCTCGCTCGCGGTGCGGATCTTCAAGAAGTACGGCGACAGCTCGATCGGGGTGGTCAAGAACGAGCCCTACCGGCTCGCCACCGACGTCTGGGGCATCGGCTTCCTGACCGCCGACAAGATCGCCCAGTCGGTCGGTATCCCGCACGACAGCCCGGAGCGGGTCAAGGCGGGCCTGCAGTACGCGCTCTCGCAGAGCACCGACCAGGGCAACTGCTTCCTTCCCGAGGAGCGCCTGATCGCCGACGGCGCGAAACTCCTGCAGGTCGATGTCGGCCTGGTCATCGACTGCCTGGCCGAGCTCGTCACCGAGGACGGCGTGGTCCGCGAAAGCGTGCCCGGCCCGGCCGGGGAGCCGATCACGGCTGTATACCTGGTGCCCTTCCACCGTGCCGAGATCTCCCTGGCAAACCAACTGCTCAGACTCCTGCGGACCGACACCGACAAGATGCCCGCCTTCGGCAGCCGCAGCGACACGCCGGTCGACTGGACGAAGGCGCTGAGTTGGCTGGCGCGCCAGACCGGTGCGGAACTGGCACCGGAGCAGCAGGAGGCAGTGAAACTGGCGCTGACCGAGAAAGTCGCGGTCCTGACAGGCGGTCCGGGCTGCGGCAAATCGTTCACGGTGAAGTCGATCGTGACACTCGCCCTGGCGAAGAAAGCGAAGGTGGTCCTCGCCGCGCCGACCGGCCGGGCGGCGAAGCGACTGTCGGAACTCACCGGGGCCCCGGCCTCTACCGTCCACCGCCTGCTGGAGCTGCGGCCCGGCGGCGACGCAGCCTACGACCGCGACCGGCCACTGGAAGCAGACCTGGTGGTCGTGGACGAGGCATCGATGCTGGACCTGATCCTGGCGAACAAGCTGACCAAAGCGGTCGCGCCCGGCGCCCATCTGCTGTTTGTCGGGGACGTTGACCAACTGCCCTCGGTCGGCGCGGGCGAGGTGCTGCGCGACATGCTCGCCACCCACAGCCCGATCCCCTCGGTACGGCTGACCAAGATCTTCCGACGGGCTCAGCAGTCCGGGGTGGTGACCAACGCCCACCGGATCAACCAGGGCCTTCCCCCGCTGACAGACGGCCTGCCCGACTTCTTCCTCTTCGTGGAGGACGACACCGACAACGCGGCCGGCCTCACCGTCGATGTGGCGGCCAGGCGGGTCCCGCAGAAATTCGGCCTCGACCCGCGCCGCGACATCCAGGTGCTGGCCCCCATGCACCGCGGCCCGGCCGGCGCGGGCAACCTCAACACACTCCTGCAGGCCGCCGTCACGCCCGCCCGGGAAGGACTGCCGGAACGACGATTCGGCGGCCGGACGTTCCGGGTGGGCGACAAGGTCACCCAGATCCGCAACAACTACGAGAAGGGACAGAACGGCGTCTTCAACGGCACCGTCGGCGTGGTCACCGCGCTGAGCACAGACGAGCAGAAGATCACCGTGCTGACCGACGAGGACGAGGAGATCGGCTACGACTTCGACGAACTGGACGAGCTCGCGCACGCCTATGCCTCACCATCCACCGGTCGCAGGGAAGCGAGTACCCGGCTGTGGTGATCCCCGTCACTACCTCGGCGTGGACCATGCTCCAACGCAACCTCCTCTACACCGCCGTGACCAGAGCAAAGAAACTCGTCGTTCTCGTCGGCTCGCGCAAGGCCCTGGGTCAGGCGGTCCGCACGGTCAGCGCCGGCCGGCGGCACACCGCACTCGACCACCGGCTGACCACCGGATGACCAGCCCCGCCGCAGGCAACAGAGCCGCCGTCACTCCCGGGCCTCCGCCAGCCGATCCTCGAGGCAGAACTCACACGCAACCGGTTCAGGTCCGAGGGGTGCCCTGGCATCTACAGCCTGCCGAGATGTCGGTGGGATGTGCGAGGCTTCCCACTATGCGAAATGACTTGCCAATGACCTTGATCGGGAACCTGGTTGAGGACCCGGAGCTGCGCTTCACCCCCAACGGTGTGCCGGTAGCCCGGTTCACCGTGGCATCCACCCCCAGGACATTCGACCGCGAAGCGAACGCCTGGCAGGACGGGGAAACCACGTTCCTGGACTGCACCGCTTGGCGGCAGCTGGCGGAGAACCTGACAGAGTCCCTCTCCAAGGGCGCCCGCGTGGTCGTCGCTGGACGGCTGCGCACCGACCGGTGGGAGACCCCGGAGGGTGAGAAGCGCTCACGGATGGTGCTCGACGTTGACGACGTCGGCGCATCGATGACCTTCGCCACCGTCACGATTACCCGTACCGGTCGCTCTGTGCCGCCACGTGACACTGCACCAGACGACCCGTGGGCCACCGCCAGCCGCGCACGGCCAGTTCCGACAGATTCTGACACTGTATCCGCGAGCGCCAACACCTCAGCGGAACCACCTTTCTGAACGGCCGCTAGGGACAGTGGAGTGGCCCCGTGTGGTGTGAAACCGGCCATTGGGCCCACCTTGCCAGCACGCACCTGACGATCCGCCAACAACTCTGCGAGTCCTTCACCCTTGATGTGGTGTGGATGTCTGTCGAGAGCAGAAACCAATGTTGCGCAGCCATACTCCACCTGCTCGCCCGTCAACCGCTCCTCGGTGATCGGGTGCCCAACCTCGCCTTCCACAATGTTGGCTATCAGCGGCGCAGTTGTGCAGTCGGCAAGACCGGCATCCTTCCGAACCGCTTCGGGGCGTCCGGAATCGAGAACCCGCTCACTTGTCAGGGGCGAGCCGCTGCGTGGTAGCCGCGTCCGGCAAGCCACGCCCGTGCCCGGCCACGCTGGCGCTCCTCAGCGAACAAGTAGAACCGACGCTGCTCGTCCTCGCAGCGAGCCAGTACAGCCTTGAACCGGCCGAAGGCTCCCCGGCCCGCGATCGCGATCTCCAGGCGATCCGCAAAGTCGGTATCACCGACAGTGGAAATGAACAGCTCCATGTCCCGGTAGCCGTCCCTGGAGCCCTCGCACCACACCGGCAGCCACCGGTTGGGGTCTTCATCATCCTCTCCCTCATCGAAGTCAACTTGCCGAGGCCAGCACTCGCCAGTGACCAGGTCGATACGACCACCACCGAAGGCCGGGTCGCCTTCCAGCAACCCGGAGAGCTCGTCCAATTCGACACGCAGTGGCCTGAGTAGCGGCACCGGGCCTCGGCCCAGAGCGGCTTCCAGCTGCTCTGCAAGGTCCTCATCCCCCTCCCAGCCCCGCGCCGCGAGGGTCGCGATGCACTGCTCGGCCAGTTCCGCCGCCCCCGGTACTCGACCCACCACCGCATCAGCCACAGAATCCCCTACCAGCTGCAGGACCTCAGTCAGCGGCTGCCCCGACAGCAGTTCAATAAGCATCAGCCCGTCACCAGCTTGCCGCGCGGCCCGGAATTTCCGCAGGGTGCCCTCGCTCAGCGTCTCTGTCACGGAGGCAAAGGTAGACCCGCGCCCGACAGGACAGCCATCAACGAGGCTTGGCATGACTTCGACACCTCGCTGCGGCATGCGCAGCCGGTGGCCTCGCGCCTGCGGTGATGATGAGACTCGTGGGCACGAACACGGTCTCGCCACGGGGGCTGGCGTTGCTGGTGGACGGTCTGCGCTGGGACAAGCGCCGCCACCCCTACCGCGGGCGGAGCGAATAGCAGCGTATGGTGCGCCAGGTACTGGAGGCCGTGACCGGGATCGTGGAGGCAGGCCAGGCCAGCGCGGCCGTGCGGATGCTGCGAACTGCTGTGATCGAGCCACCCGCGCGCTGACATACCTGGACGGCTCCTCCAGCATCTTCGGCGATGCGCCCCAGGAACTCACCGTCCTCGAGCAGTACCGCAGGATCGCCCCCGCCTTGGTGGACAGCGACTGTGCGGCCAAGGCCATCAGCTGGGCCCGGCGTGGGCTCGCCGACCACCCGGGGTAACCCGTACAGCGACAAGCTGCGCGACCCGGTAGTTGACCTGTTCCTGAACGATGTCCAACCAGCCGCCGCGCTCGACGAGCGCACCACCGAAGTTCAACCGGGACCAGGTTGTCGCCACCATCAGCGCCCTTGCCGTCACCTGTGACCGCGCAAACGATACGGGCCAACTGGCCCCTGCTCTCGACAAACTGTGCGCCCTCGTCACCACCGACCCAGACTGCCTGCGCGAACTCGTCCTGGCCACCGTAGGCCGGGACGAGGCGGCGTGGTCCGCCACCGCCCACCCCCAGCAGGTCGGGCCGCAGCTGCTCCAGGGCCTCATCGAGCAGCGCGAAGCCGGGCATCGCGCTGACGTGCGTGCCCCCTCACGCCAGTATTCTCGCCGCAGCATCGCGCCCGGACGGGAACTCCCGTCCGTGGGAGGATCGGCAGGTGGACCAGAGTGCGGCGGACGGTGACGGCGTTGGTGGCGGACAAGGCGATGGCACAGCGCCTGCTGGGCTGGCTGGTGCCCGACGGCGACCCGCTCGTCGCGCTCTCGGCGGCCGCGGTCGAACGCTTCTGCTGGTACGAGCTGCCCTGCAAGTGGCAGGCTGACACACCTGAGCAGCAACGGGCCGTCGCCGTCCTGGCCGACCTGCTGGCCGGAGTCGGCCGCGTTCGGGCCGCCACGGTGTGCACGAGCACGACCACCGCTCAGGTACTGGCGGCCTGGGGGCGCTCCAAGGAGGCGGGCCTCGCGGCCTACCGCAATGCTGCGGCGGTCTCTCCCACGACCCCGCCGGACGTAGTTGAGCTGAGCTGGGGTCAGGTCATGGGCGTCCAGGAAGCGCTGGCCCGTGCCAACCTCGAACGTCGACTGGAGCAGGCCCTGGACGAGGGCGAGCTCGACCCGGACGCGCGTACCTTCCCGGCCGCGCGTCGACGGCTCGTCCAGCACTGGCTCACCACGGCGCAGCCCGTGTTCGAGGACCGCGCTCCGCTGGAGGCCGTCCGCCGCGAACGGCGCGAGTTGTGGGCCGCGGCGCCCCCGACTGAGCGCCGCGCTCTGCTCGCCGCCGTCTTGCCTGCCCTGGAGGAGTCGGCCGCGGCACCCGGGGACACGGCTGAGCCGCTGCGGTGGCTGCTGGGGCAGATCGGTGACGGCGTCACCCTGACCCAGGCCGGCTACCTGCCACGGGAACTGGTGGTTGCCGCGTTCGCCCGCTACCCGCACTGGTACCCGATCGGCAAGGGGCCGCGCTCGGAGGCGGACCTGTACCAGTTGGCCGAGCTGCACGAACTCCCCCGTACCCAGCGACTGGCGATCAAGCGCCATCGCACGCTTAGCTTGGCGTTTAACGTCGCTGTGCCTTGTGTTCCTTGATCGACTCGGCGCGTTTGGCCGTCTTGCCGACGTCGTGGCGCTTGGGACGGTGCTCGTTCTTCGACCCGGCAGGCCTGCCGGGTCCCGGCCGGGACGGTTTCGGCGCGGTCGCCGGACGGGCCGTGGTCGCGCGGACGTTGCGAAACCCCCGCCGCACCCGGGCGGGGGTGAGGCGGCGGGGCTCGGCCGGTCGCTCCCAGGGCCGGCGAAGGTCCTCGGCAAGGGACCGGGCCAGGCGGAGCTGGGTGTGGGCGGCGATGATCAGCCAGGTCCACAGGTCGGCGGTGTCCGCGTGACGGACCTTCGGGGCCGTCCAGCCGAGGGTCTGTTTCATGAGCCGGAAGGTGTGCTCCAGATCGAATCTGCGGAGGAACGACTGCCACCAGTACTCCACGTCCGCCGGTGTGGCGGCGGTGGCCGAGCACCACAGCCAGACCGGTTTCGGGTCGCGGTCGCCCGGCAGGCGCTCGACCTTCAGGCGGATCAACGTACCGTGCAGGATGGGCAGTTCCTCTTCCGCATGGTCCAGCCAGGGGCCGCGGTGGGCGAGCCGGGGGTGCATCCGGTCCCAGGCTCTGGCCTCCGCCTTGCCGTAGCGGGTGGTGTCCGTGACCGTGGTGACCTCGGGTTCGTGCCAGGAGTCGGGCTTGGCGAGGGTCAGGACGCCGCCGTGCCGACGCGGCCGGCCGCCCTTCGGCCCGGAGCGGGCGGGGCCGGGGTCACGGAGCATGACGCGGTCCGAGCGCAGGCGTCCTACCAGGACGACGGGCAGGTCCGCCAGGGCGTGGGAGAGGTAGGCGACGTCGTAGCCGGAGTCCATGACGATCCAGATCTCCGGATCACCAGCCTGCCACTGGCCGGCCTGCATCAACCTCGTGACCACACCTCGCAGTTGGGCGGCAGTGATGGCGGTCGCGTCGTCCGCCGGCCCCAGGCGCACGGCGTCCAGCAACGCGACCCACGAGGTCCGGCCGGTCTCCAGGGCTGCGACGAAGGAGTACGGCCAGCCGGGCACGAGCTGATCCGTCTTGCGGTCGCCGCGCCCGTAGACGTGGCAGAACAGCCTCTCGTCGCTGGTCGGAGCGTCCGGGCGAAGCCAGTTGCTCACATCCACGGCCAGCACGATGCGCCCGTCGGCTGCCTTCGGCAGCGGCAGCCCGGTCAGCGTGCGGCGCAACCGCGTCGGCTCCAGCCAGCCCCGGTCCAATGCGGCGTACAGGGCGCCGTGCCCGCGCCGGTGCTCGACCGCCAACGACAGCTCGACCAGGGTCTTCACCGGTCCGTCCGTGCACAGCACCGCGTCCGTGAGTTCGAAGAGCGCGTCCGCTCGGGCGTAGAGGCATTCGTGGAACTCGACCCGAAAGCGGGACAAGGTACCCAACGCGTCACCTGCGGGCGCGTCGAAGGGGAGACTCATGAGCAGCGGCCGTTCTCTCGTGCTTCGTTACTTGACATCTCGAAGCGTGGAGAACGGCCGCCTCCGCTGTCCCGGGAAGAACCGCAGATCAGCAGGTCGGGTGACCTGCGACGTTAAACGCCAAGCTGAGAAGCCGTTGTCGTACCGATCATGGAACGTGCAGGTCGAACAAGGTTCCTGGTCGGGTGATCTTGCGGTGGTGCGGACATGAAGGCGGGGCCTCTTGGTAGCTCGGGGGTGCGAACCTAACCGAGCGGCCCAAGGAGGCCCCGTTGTCGTTGTTGTACACGTCCGCTCCCGTTGGCTTCAACTCGTCCGTCGTGTCGTGCGATTGCCTCGCGCACGTGTACGGCAACGCGGCTGATCATCCGGACCGAGTGCGCCGGTATCCCTCGGACATGACGGACGAGGAGTGGACGGCGGTGCGATCGCTGTTGCCCACCCCGGCCTGGCTGGAGGGCCGTGGTGGGCAGCCCGAGGGTTACTGCCACCGCCAGATGCTCGACGCGATCCGCTACCTGGTCGCGGGCGGGATCGCCTGGCGGTCGATGCCGGTGGACTTCCCCGCCTGGGACCGGGTCTACGCCTTCTTCCGCCGCTGGCGTGAGCACGGGCTGATCGCCGAGTTCCAAGACCGGCTGCGCGCACGGGTCCGCGAGCGCGAGGGCCGCGAGGCGGAACCGACGGCCGGGATCATCGACGCGCAGTCGGTGAAGGGGGCCGCTTCGGTGCCCGCCGTCTCACGCGGATACGACGGCGGCAAGAAGATCAACGGCCGCAAGCGCCATATTGTTACAGATTGTCTCGGCCTGCTCCTGGTCGTCGCAGTGACCGCCGCGAACGTGGGCGACCGGGAGGCGGCCGTGCCCCTGCTTCTGCGGCTGCGTCGGCTGCACCGGGAGATCACCCTGGTCTGGGCGGACGGCGGCTACACCGGCTCGATCGTCGACTGGTGCCGTCAGAGACTCGCCTTCGCCCTCGAAGTCGTCAAACGCACTGACGACATGGAGGGGTTCGTGGTGCTGCCGAGACGCTGGGTGGTAGAGCGCACGCTGGCGTGGTTGATGCACTCACGCCGTTTGTGCCGGGACTACGAGACCCTGACCGCGACCAGCGAGGCGATGATCCTGTTCTCGATGATCACGCGGATGAGCCGCCGACTGGCCCGGCCACGAGCCGACGGCCGGCACTGAACGCCCCCGACGCCTCCTGGAGCAACCACCCGCGCTCGCCCAGGCGTTTCGCCTTCGACCGCACTCCCTCGACCTTCGCCGCCACCGTCACCTCGATCCCGAGGGCCGCCGCGATGTCCTTGGCCCGCACCGGCTCGTGGCCCGGCCGGTCCTGAAGCACGTTCAGGATCCGCTGGTTGTCCAGCGAGAGCACCGACACCGACAGTCCCTCCCGCCAGGGCGGCACGATCGCTCCCGGCACCGACGCGGACACCGGCACAGGAGCAGGCACTTCCTCGCCTTCGGCCTCCGCCGCGGCGGTGGTCGCTTCAGCAGACGCGGCCAGGGCGTCGACGAGCTCCTCGCGCGCGATCACCCGCCGGTCCAACTCGATCTCAGCGGCCTCCAGCGCCGCGGCCATACGGGCCGCCTCGTCCCGCAGGTCCTCCACCCGCTCGCGGGCAGCCGATTCCCGCGCCTCCAGCAACCCCAGCATCGACGCCATCGCACACCCCTCGACGATCAAGCGGAAACAGAACGTCGAGACCATCCCTCACCCCGACCGAAACCATGCCTGAACAGCAGGAACTCAACGATCACATCCGGTTCAACAACGGCTTCTGAAGGTAGTCGAAGGCGTGGAGCCAGGTGCTGATGCGCGTCGCCTCGGCGCTGTCCCGGGCCGAGTGGATCATCTCGTACGTAGCCGTACCCGTGCTCCTTCAGCGTCGTCTCCGCCCGGTCCTCGGCGATCGCGGATGCCATCTCTTCGCCGTCCTCGGCGTCCGACACGACCACGTACCGGAAGCTGAAGTGCTTGAGCACCCTGTCGTAGGTGAGCGAGCCCTCCTCGGTGAACTGCATCGCCTCCAGTCCGTGCTGCTCCACCTCGGCCAGCAGACGGGCGCGGGCCTCGTCCGTGAGGCCCTCCCAGGTCCCGCGCACGATCACTCGGTAGGTGTGCTGGGTGCTCATCCTGCTCTGCCGCCTCTGTCTCATGAACCGTTGAGGATGAAGGCTACGACGGCGAGGACGGGACGCACGCGGAATATTGCCGCCGTCGACGCCCGTCGCTGCCTTTGCCGAAGACTGACGGCGACGCCTCTGGTCGGGGCGGCTTCGAGAGTGTTCCATGGTCATCGGGGGCGCCCGGACCTGCGGCGGCCCGTGTGAGGGAGCGAGGTTGCCTTGGCCACCACCGTACGACGTGCCGTACTGACTCTGCCCGCCGCACCGCTGGGCCCGGAGAATCCGTTGCCCGCGCTGCGGCCACTCGACGAGATGCATGTCGTCGACGACCGAGACCGGGCCGGGCTGCCGCGCGACATGGCGCGGCAGATCGGCTACGAGCCGCTGGCCACCGTCCTGCCGGTGCGAATTCTCGACGGGTACGGGCGCGAGCGGACCCCCACCGGCCTGGACGCGATCGTCATGGAGAACGACCGGCTCCGGGCCACCGTCCTGCCCGGACTCGGTGGGCGGATCCACTCCCTCCACCACAAGCCGACCGGCCGCGAGCTGCTCTATACCAACCCCGTCCTGCAGCCCGCCGACTTCGCTCTCAACGGCGCCTGGTTCTCCGGCGGCATCGAGTGGAACATCGGCGCGACCGGCCACACCACACTGTCCTGTGCCCCGGTGCACGCTGCCCGCGTTCCCGCACCCGACGGCGGTGAAATGGTCCGCCTCTGGGAGTGGGAGCGGCTGCGCGACCTGCCGTTCCAGGTGGACCTGTGGCTGCCGGAGGAGTCCGACTTCCTCCATGTCGGGGTACGGATACGCAACCCGCACGAGCACACCGCGCCCGTCTACTGGTGGTCCAACATCGCCGTCCCCGAGAGCGCACGGACCCGGGTCCTGGCCCCCGCGGACGAGGCCTGGCACTTCGGTTACGAGCGGACCCTGACCCGGGTCCCCGTACCGGAGACCGGTTCCGTCGACCGTACGTACCCGCTGCGCAGCGACTTCCCCGCCGACTACTTCTACGAGGTGCCCGACGGCACCCGCCGCTGGATCGCCTCGCTCGACGAGGACGGTCACGGACTCGTCCAGACCTCCACCGACCTGCTGCGCGGCCGCAAGCTCTTCCTCTGGGGCAGCGGGCCCGGCGGACGCCGGTGGCAGCAGTGGCTCACCGAACCCGGCACCGTCGGCTACGCGGAGATCCAGGCCGGACTTGCCCGCACTCAGCTGGAGCACATCCCGCTGGAACCCGGCGCCGAGTTCAGCTGGCTGGAGTCGTACGGACCGCTGAGCGCCGACCCCGGTGCCGTGCACGGCGACGACTGGGCCGCGGCCCGAGCCGAGACCGAACAGCGCCTCGCCGTAGCCCTGCCGCGCGCCGACGTCGACGCCGCGTACGCGGCCTGGCGCCCGCACGCCGACACCGAGCCCGGCGAGTCCCTCGCCACCGGCTCCGGCTGGGGCGCCCTCGAAGTCCGGCGCGGCAAGTACCGGCTCCCGGGCACACCGTTCGCCGAGTCGACCCTCGGCGAACAGCAGGCACCCTGGCTGGACCTGCTCGAGCAGGGCGCCTTCCCCGAGCCGCGGCGTGTGACGCCCCCCGGCCCCTCGCTCGTCTCCGCGCACTGGCGCGACATGCTGGAGACGGCATCGGCCGAGCCGCTCACCGAGTACCACCTC
Source organism: Streptomyces sp. NPDC005181 (assembly GCF_040608395.1). Lineage (NCBI taxonomy): Bacteria > Bacillati > Actinomycetota > Actinomycetes > Kitasatosporales > Streptomycetaceae > Streptomyces > Streptomyces sp. NPDC005181. The sequence continues at coordinate 66,429 of NZ_JBEXID010000032.1, read as the reverse complement.
GGCGTCGCCCAGTGGCACGCCGGCGACCACGCCCAGGCGGTCCGCAGCTGGGAGCGTGGTCTGGCCCTCGCCCCGTCCCGCTGGCCGCTGCTGCGCTGCCTGGCCGTCGCCGCCCAGGAGGGTGGCCAGCCGGACAGGGCCGCCGACCACTACGCCGAGGCGTTCGAGGACCTCTGCGCGGAACGCCGTGACGACGGCGAAGCCTGGACTGCCGCCACCACGGCTCTCGGCCGTGAGGCGATCGAGGCACTGCTGGCGGCCGGGCGGACCGACCTGGCCCGCACGGTCTGGGCCGGGCTGCGCCCGGCGATCCGGCAGCGCGGCCGCTTCCGCCTGCTGGAGGCCCGACTCCTGCTCGCCGAGGGTGACCGTGCGGCGGCCCGTGCCGTCTTCGACCAGGGCTTCGAGGTCGCGGACCTGCGGGAGGGGGCGGAGATCCTGGACGAGGTCTGGTCGGCGCTCACCGACGAGCCGCTGCCCGACGCGTACAACTACCGGATGCGTCCGAAGAGTTGACCGGGAACGCCGAGGAGAGGAGTAACGCGTGATCGTCTGGGTGAACGGGGCGTTCGGCAGCGGCAAGACCACGCTGGTGGCCGAACTGCACCGGCGGTGGCCCGAGGCACTCGTCTACGACCCCGAGCGGATCGGTTACGTCCTGCGGGACATCGTGGAGGTACCGAACGGCAATTTCCAGCATCTGCCGCTATGGCGACGGCAGGTCGCCTCGATGGCCGTCGGGCTGGTCGAGGAGTACGGGCGGCCCGTCCTGGCCCCGATGACCGTCGTCCATCCGCAGTATGCGGACGAGATCTTCGGGGCCCTGGAGGCAGCCGGAGTGCTGGTCCATCACTTCTTCCTCGAGGTGTCCGCCGACGTCCTGGAGCAGCGGCTCGACGCCCGGGTCGTCGCCCCGGGCGACCCCGAACGCGACGAGGGCGCCCGGCGCTGGGGCAAGGCGCAGATCCCGCAGTGTGTCGCCGCGGTCGACACCCTGCGGGCCGGGACCGTGCTCCTGGACGGCGAACGGCCGACGCGCGAACTGGCGGACGAGGTGCTGGCGCACGTGGGCGCGCAGTCGCGGTAGCGGTCGCCTCGACCGGAACCTGCCGGATCAGGCCGGCAGGTTCCGGTCGACGTACTCGAAGACCGAGCCGTCCGGGTGGACCGCGATCAGGTTCCGGCCGACCGGAGTCGGCACAGGTCCCGCGAGGATCCGGGCGCCGACGCGGGTGAGTGACTCATGCGCGTCGTCGACGTTCTTCACCGCGATCGTCGCCGTCACCTTGCGCAGGATCTCCAGCTCCGACTCGGGGCCGCTCATCAGCAGAAAGCAGCTGATCGCGGCGACCGAGACTCCGCCGCGCTCGAAGCGCAGCGCCGGACTGGCCGTGAGGTCCTCGTAGAAGGCCACCGCGGCCTCCAGGTCGTCGACGCAGATGCGCAGCGTGGTTCCCAGAATTTCCATGCGGACAAGGGTAGTTGGCGGGTCCCTGCGCTGTGATCGATTCCGGTGGCGGGCCTGGTGACGTCAGGCGCGGCAGAGCACTTCGCCGTGCGGGACCATGAACCATGCGTCGTCCTGCTCGCCCCAGGTGCGCCAGGCCGCTGCGATGTCGGCCAGCTGCTCGGTGGTCGCATGGCCATCGTCCACGGCCAGCTTCGCGTACACCGAGTCGACCGTACGGTCCGCCCACAGACCGCTCCACCAGGCGCGGTTCTCCGGCGTGGCGAAGCACCAGGCGGCGGCGGACGGGGTGATGTCGGTGAAGCCGGCCTGCCGGGCCCAGGAGAGCAGCCGCCGGCCCGCGTCCGGCTCGCCGCCATTGGCGCTGGCCACCCGCCCGTACAGCTCCTGCCACGCGTCCATGACCGGCACTTCCGGGTACCAGGTCATCGCCGCGTAGTCGCTGTCGCGGGCCGCGACGATGCCGCCGGGGCGGCAGACCCGCCGCATTTCGCGCAGCGCCTGCACCGGGTCGCCCACATGCTGCAGCACCTGGTGGGCGTGCACGACGTCGAAGGAGTCGTCGGGGAATTCCAGGGCGTGCACATCGGCGGTGGTGAACTCGACGTTGTCCAGGCCGCGTTCAGCAGCCACCTCGGCGGCCTGGTCCAGGATCTCCCGGGCGGTGTCGACGGCGGTGACCCGGCCGGGGGCGACCAGCGCCGCCAGATCCGCGGTGATGGTGCCGGGACCGCAGCCGACGTCCAGCACCGCCATGCCGGGCCGGAGTTCGCCGGTCAGATAGGCCGCGGAGTTGGCGGCCGTGCGCCGGCGGTGCGAGCGCAGCACCGACTCGTGGTGGCCGTGCGTGTAGACGGCGGTCTCCTTCGGCATGGCTGTGCGTCCTCTCTCGGAGCGTGATGCGAAGCGCTGAGCGATGCATCAATGGTACGTCGAGATGTCGGATTGTGAGATAGGCGTCTTGATCTATGGACTCCGACTCGATGGCTCACACCGGCATAGGGCAGTAGACGGTCAGCGCCTCCGGTAGCTTGTCGATCAGCAACTCCCTTTGACTGTGCGCTACTTCGCCGTCATACGCGTAGGGCGTCCCCGGGGTCAGGCCGGCGATCCGGACACTCCGAAGCCGTACCGCCGCATGAACGGGGGAGCGGGTCAACGGACCCGCAACCGCAGCGGCAAGGAGGCGAAGGGCGGGTGTGCGGCCGCCGTGCACCACCCGGACGTCCAGCAGTCCGTCCGCGAGGTTGTGGCGCCGGCCCGGTGCCGGGCCCACCCGCCGGAACAGGCCGTTGCCCACGAACAGCAGCCACAACGGCCGCCGCTCCCCCTGCAGTTCGGCCTCAAGCGGGCGCTCCCCGCGCAGCACATGGAGCGCCGCCACGACGCCTGCCGGCCAGCCGCCGATGCGCGGTGCCCAGTGCTCACGGGTCCGCACCAGTTCCGGATAGGCGCCCAGACTGAAGGCGTTGAGGAAATATCCGTGCGCGCCGGCCGGTCCGTCCGGCCCCGGCCGGAAGCGGCCCAGATCCACCCGTACCGCATCGCCCGCGGTCAGCGCGGCACACACATCGTCGACCGTCTCGATGCCCAGGTCGTAAGCGAAGTGGTTGAGGGTTCCGCCCGGGAACACCGCGAGCGGCACACCGTGCGCGGCGGCGACGGCAGCGGCGCTGTTGACCGTGCCGTCGCCCCCGCAGATCCCGAGCGCACGGGCCTGTCCGGCGGCCTTCTCCAGTTCGGCGGAGAGCTCGCCGGGCGCGCACTCCACCACCTCGGCGAGCGGCAGCGCATCCCGAACCAGCGAGGCCGTGGCCGTCGCCGAGCCGGACTCCTGATTGACGACGACCATCAGGCCCCGGCCGCCCGGCAGGGCGGGCGCCTGGGTGTGCGCTCTGCCCGGCGCGGGCAGCTGTCCTCGTGTCGGTACGACACCGCGCAGCGCGAACGCGGCTCCTATGCCGAGTGCCGCACCGGCCAGCACATCACTCGGATAGTGGACCCCCGTATAGACCCGGGAGGCGGCGACGGCCAGCGCGAGCGGGGCGACCGCCGCACCCCAGCCCTTCGATTCGAGAGCGACCCCCGTCGCGAAGGCCGCCGCCGACGCGGCATGCCCGGAGGGGAAGGACGTGGTGAACGGCTGGCGCGCGAGCCGCCGAATCACCGGTACGGCGTCCAGTACCGGCCGTTCCCTGCGCACCGCACCCTTCCCCACGGTGTTGATCGCGGCCGAGGCCACGGCCAGCGAGACCACCCCGCGCAGCGCAGCGCGCCGGGCCCGGGCGCTGCTGCCGAGGGCCGCCATGCCCGCCGCGGCTCCGAACCACAGCAGCCCGTGATCGGCGCTGCGGCTCAGGCGTGGCAGTACGGTGTCGGCGCCCGGCCAGTGTCGGCCGGCCACGCTCCGGAACACGGCGAGATCGCGACGGTGCAGCCAGCTGCGCAGTCCGGTGGACGAGGGGACGGAGGATGCGTTGCTCGGAGACGACATGGGACTGCGGATACCCTTTTCGGTCATGCCGAAGCAGCGGGCGCGCTCGCGCGCGGGTCTCCGGACGGAGACAGTGGTCACATGGCATCTCACTCCTCCTCCGCCCGCGACCTGCTCGACCGCCACGCCGAGGCGCTCCAGCTCTTCACGGACCGGGTGCATGCCGTGCGTGCCGACCAGTGGTCCGCATCGACGCCCTGCACCGAGTGGTCCGTCCGTGATCTGGTCACCCACCTCACGTCCGAGCAGCTGTGGGTCCCGCCGCTGGTGACGCAGGGCCGTACCGTCGCCGAGGTCGGTGACGCCTTCGACGGCGATGTGCTGGGCGACGACCCCGTCGCCGTGTGGGACCGGGCGGCGGCAGGGGCCCGCAAGGCGTTCGCGGCCCCCGGGGCGCTGAAACGGACCGTGCATCTCTCGTACGGGGAGAGCGCCGCCGACGCCTACTGTGCGCAGATGGTGAGCGACGCGGTGGTGCACACCTGGGACCTCTCCCGGGCGATCGGCGCCGACGAACGGCTGCCGGAGGATCTTGTCGAGCTCACCCGGCGCGAGGTCGGGCCGTACGCGAAGGGTCTGTCGCAGACCGGCCTGTTCGCCCCGCCCGTCAAGACCGGGAAGGGCGCCGACCCGCAGACCGAACTGCTCGCACTCCTCGGCCGACGGGTCTGACAAAGAGGCGATACACGGGAGATATTGCCGCACCGGCGGGGCGCTGAGGGCGGGTCGGCGGCATTGCCGTGACAAGTGCGCTACGACTAGCCTGTGTTCGCGATTCCGGCCAATGGTCGGAGTGTCGAACGCGAGAGGTGGGTGCACAACCATGGGGCGACTCGTCCCTGCGGTGACCAGAGCCCTGGACGTACTCGAACTCTTCCTCCACGGCGACGGAACACTCTCCGCGCCCGAGGTCACCCGCAGACTCCAGCTGCCGCGCACCACCGTTCACGAGCTGCTGACCACTCTCGCTGCCCGCTCGTACCTGGTGGCGCTCCCGGACCAGCCCGGCCGCTACCGCCTCGGAGTCCGCACCTATCAGCTCGGCAGCCGGTACGCCGAGCAGCTCGACCTCGCCGCCGAGGGACAGCAGGTGGCCCGTGAGGTCGCCGAGACCTGCGGCGAGACGGTTCATGTGGCGATCCTGGAGGACACCGACGTCATCTATGTCGCCAAGGTGGATTCCACCCATGCGGTACGGATGGTCTCGGCGGCCGGACGCAGGCTGCCCGCCCACTGCACCTCCGTCGGCAAGATGCTGCTCGCCACCCTGCCCGACCGGGAGCTCGATGCCCGGCTCGACGGCCGTGAACTGACCGGCATGACCCCCAACAGCATCACGGACCCTGCCGAGTTGCGGACCGTGCTCCGCGGTGTGCGGGAGCGGGGCATCGCGGTGGAGCACCGTGAGTCCAATCCGGATGTGAGCTGTGTGGCGGCTCCGGTACGGGACCGCGCGGGCCGGGTCGTTGCCGCGCTCTCCATCTCCGTACCGATGATCCGCTGGAGCGAGAAGCGCGAGAAGGAGCTGGCGGTCCTCGCGGCCGACGGTGCCGACGCCCTCTCCGCCCGCCTCGGACACCACCGGAGGGAGCAGTGAGCAGGATACGCATCGACGTGGCCGTACGGGAGCACGCCGAGCTCGGCGAGGGCCCGACCTGGGACCCGGCGACCGGCCGGCTGATCTGGGTCGACATCCTCTCCGCCCGCGTCCACACGTACGCCCCGGCGAGCGGTCGCCGCACGGTCATGGCCACCGAGCAGCATGTCGGAGCGGCGAAGCCGCGTGTGGGCGGCGGTCTGGTCGTCAATCTGCGCGACGGAATCGGCCTCTACGACCCCGACGGCGCCTTCCGCTGGCTGGTGCACGACCCCGAACCCGGGCGGCGTGGCAACGATGCGGCCGTGGCGCCCGACGGGGCACTGTGGGCGGGCACCATGCGCTACAACGAGGCGGAGATCGGCGGCAGCCTCGCCCGCATCGCACCCGACGGCACGGTCACCCCGGTGCTGCCCGTGGTGGCCTGCAGCAATGGCATCGGGTGGAGCCCGGACGGGCGGCTCATGTACTACATCGACACGCCCACGCGCCGCATCGACGTCTTCGACTTCGACGGCCGACAGTCCCTGAACCGACGGCCGTTCGCGACGGTCGAGGAGGGTGCGGGCTTCCCCGACGGGCTGACGGTCGACGCCGACGGATGCGTATGGGTCGCCCTGTGGGACGGAGGAGCGCTGCGCCGCTACACCGCCGACGGCGCGCTGGACCGGACCGTCGCACTGCCGGTGCGGCGCCCGACGGCCTGCGCCTTCGGCGGTACGGACCTGCGCGACCTGTACATCTCCACGGCCCGGACGGGGCTCGCCGCCCCGCACCCGCTGTCCGGTTCGCTGTTGGTACTGCCGGGTGCGGGGCAAGGGATGCCGGGGACGGCCTTCGCGGGCTGAACGGGGCGGGGGAGGGGCGAGGAACTCGGCCCCGCCGCGCGCTACTCGCTCGTGAAGCGGCGCAGTGGGCCAGGAAGCCGGGAGCCGAGCGGCGACATGTTTCCGCCGGCTCCGTGCCGGGCCAGCAGATCGAGGGCCAGCCGCCCCCGACGTACCCGCTCGCGGGCCGTGTCCAGCGCGACATCACGCAGATGCGCGCCGTACGGATAGATGCCGGGCGCCCTGGACAGACCGAACTTGAGATAGATCGGGGCGCCGCGACGGATCAACTCGGCCGCCTCATACATCCGCACATAGCCGCCCAGGTCGTCCGGCGCCTCGATGTACAGGTCCATCGGTGCGCCCGATACCCGTCGGATCTCCGTGAAATGAGCAAGCGTCAGGTCGGACGGGATGTTGATCGAGTCGGCGCCGAGCCGCTCGTGGACTGCGTACGAGGCCGGGTTCACCGGCCCGACGAGCGCCGAGACCTTGAAGGTCGTATCGGCGGGCAGTATGCCCCGCGCACGCAGCCGGTGCAGCGTCCAGAGCACCCCTTCGTCGGCCACGAGCAGACATTTGACGCCCAGCCCGGAGGCCCGCAGGGCGTCTTCGACGCAGCCGGCCAGCGCGTCATGGCCACGGGCGCGCAGCCCCGCCCCGCCCGAGTCGGTACGGGTGGAGGCGCCCGTGTCCCAGCTTCCGCGCGGTCCGGTGAACAGGCAGAGTTCGACGCCGCGTTCGGCGCAGCCCTCGACCATCTCGGTGATCTCGGCGTCGCTGAGCATCCAGATGCCGCTGCCCTGACTGATCCGATGGACCGGCACATCGAGCCGGGAGGACTCCTTGAGGACGACAGAGAGGGCTTCCGGGCCTTCGACGGACGGGACCTCGGTCCGCCAGGTGCCACCGTCGGGGAAGGCGTACGGGGAGGCGTCGGCCGGATCGGCAGCGGGCACGCCCAGCCCGAGCGCGGTGAGCGCGGGTTCACCGGGGCGACGGGCGGGGGAGTCGGGCGAGGTCATGAGCGACCTTTCGTGTTCGAGATATCGGACGAAGTTCGGGTGGGCGGGTGTGGGGGTAAATGGGTGCGCGGTGTGGGGAGAGCGGTGGGGCCGTCGGGTCCCTACGGGCGCAGCAGCACCTTGCCCGTCCCGGGGCCGCCGCCGCCGACCAGCGCCACGGCATCCGCGAACCGCTCCAGCGGGAACTCGTGCGTGATCAGCGCCGCCGGATCCAGCAGCCCGGCCGTGAACGCCCGCACCGCATAGGACCAGGCCGCCGACGACGCCCCGAACACGCTGCGCACGGTGAGCTGGCTCAGCGACAGATGCACCGGATCGATACCGGCGGCACCCGGCGCGAACATGCCCGTGAGCACCACCCGGCCGCCGCGCCGCGCCAGCAGGCACGCGGCGGCGGCGGTGGACGGCGCGCCCGCCGTCTCCACGACCAGGTCGTAGCGGGCGTGCACCTCGGTGGCCTCCTTCGGGGTGCGGGCCTCGCTCGCCCCGAACGTCAGGGCCTGGCGCGCCCGTTCCTCCCGTGGGTCGATCACCGTCAGCTCGCCGGGCGACATGGCGGAGAGCAGCTGTACGGCGAGCAGCCCGAGCGTTCCCGCGCCCAAGACGGCGATGCGCTCACCCGGTTCGGGTGCCCCGGCCCGTACGGCCGCGGCGACCACCGCAGCCGGTTCCAGCAGGGCGGCGGCCCGCAGATCCGCGTCATCGGCCAACGGGTGCAACAGCCGTGCGGGGACTACGACATGGTCGGCGAATGCCCCGGGCCGGGTGAACCCCGTCTCGTCGTACGCCGCTGTGCACAGCGACGTCTCCCCGCTCCGGCACCGTTCGCACCTGCCGCAGGACCGGAAGCCCTCGGCGACCGTACGGCGGCCGAGCAACGCCGGATCGACGCCTGCGCCCAGGGCGTCGACCACCCCGGACCATTCGTGGCCGGGCACCACCGGGTAGCGGACATAGGCGGGGTCGCGATGCCCGTCGTACACCTCGCGATCGCTCATGCAGATCCCGGCCGCGGCGACCCGCACCCGGACCTCACCGGGACCGGGCTCGGGAACGGAACCGGTGGTCAGCCGGTGCTCGCCGGGCCGCTCGATCGTGACCGACCGCGTGTGGGCGCTGCTCACTTGGGCTGCCTCCTCTCCCAGCCGTCCGCCCACAGGTCGAACCGGGCCTGCTGCTGCGGGAATTCGGCCGCCGCGTCCACGTCGAGCTCCACGCCGAGACCCGGGGCGTGGGAGAGCTCGAAGCAGCCGGTGGCGGGGTCCACCTGCGGGGCCCCCTTGACGACCTTCTTGATGTCGGCGTCCGCGAAGTCGTTGAAGTGTTCGAGAATCTTGAAGTTGGGTGTGCAACCCGCGAGTTGGAGAGTGGCTGCGGTCAGCACCGAGCCGCCCACATTGTGCGGTGCGATCAGCGTGTAGTGGGTCTCGGCGGTCGCGGCGAGCTTGCGGGTCTCCAGGATGCCGCCGATGTGTCCGACGTCCGGCTGGATGATGTCGGCCGCCTGCGACTCGAAGAGCTCACGGAACTCGATCCGGTCATGAATTCGTTCACCGGTCGCGATCGGCAGATCGACCTTGTCGGCGACCTTGCTCAGCGCCTTGAGGTTCTCCGGCGGCACCGGTTCCTCCAGCCAGGCCGGCCGGAACGGCGCCATCTCGTGGGCGATCCGTACGGCGGTCGCCGGGCTGAACCGGCCGTGCATCTCCAGCATCAGCTCGGTGTCGGGGCCGATGGCGTCCCGCACGGCCTCGATCAGCGACACCGCGTACCGGGTCTCCTGCTGACCCAGCTCGAAGTGGCCGGTCCCGAACGGGTCGATCTTCAGGGCGCGGTAGCCGCGCTCGACGACTGCCCGGGCCGCCTTGTGGTACGCCTCCGGGGTGCGCTCGGTCGTGTACCAGCCGTTCGCGTACGCCTTGACCCGGTCGGTGACCTTTCCGCCGAGCAGCTGCCAGACGGGGACGCCGAGCGCCTTGCCCTTGATGTCCCAGCAGGCCATCTCGACGACCGCGATGCCGGACATCACGATCTCTCCGGCCCGCCCGTAGTCGCCGTACTTCATCCGGCGTACGAGGTCCTCCACGGCGAACGGGTCGGAACCGGCGATGTGATTGGCCTCCGCCTCGCGCAGGTAGCCGAGCAGTGCGTCGGTGCGGCCGAGCATCCGGGTCTCGCCGACACCGGTGAGACCTTCGTCCGTATGGACCTGGACGTAGGTGAGGTTGCGCCAGGGGGTGCCGACGACATGTGTGCTGATTCCGGTGATGCGCACGGGAGTTGCCCCTCGACGTGTTCGATATTTCGTCACTCGTTCGAAATTCTGGCGTGACCGTAATGACGCGGCGGGCCGAGTGTCAATGGGGCCGTCGGGTCCCGGTGCCGTTCCCGGTCGTGAGAGTGCTCCCGGCCGGACGGTCCGGCCGGGACACCCGGGGCGGCCCGTGTGTCGCTCTGCCGGGCGGGCGGTGTCGCTCAAACCTCCGTATAAAGGGCCCTGAGGACGAGACAGGGTGACGGGACGGCAGCGAAGGAGGCCCGGGATGGCGCGGGAGCGGGCCGGGCAGGGCGGGCAGGGCGGCCAGGGCGGGCAGGACAGGGATGCGGGACCGGCCGGGGGTGACGCCGGGCGGGCCGCCGCTCGGACCCTTCGGGAGGACCGCGGGCCCGTTCGGTACGGGCCGCCCGCGCCCGATCCCGGGCTGCCCGTGCTGCGGGAACTGGCCGACGTGCTCGCCGCCGCGGCCGGGCGCAGCGAGACCGAACCGACCGGCGGCGGTGAGGCGCTGCGCGAGGCGGCCGCCGCCTACTGGACCCGGCGCGGACTGCGCTGCGGACCGCAGGACATCGCCGCCGCCCCCGGCGCCTCACCCCTGCTGCTCGCGCTGATCGCCGCACACGGCGGCGATGTCCTCATGCCGCGCCCCTGCCCCGCCACCTGGATCCCGCAGGCCCGGCTGCTGGGCCGGCCCGCCTACCATGTGCCGACCCCGGCCGAGTGCGGTGGCGTGCCCGATCCGTACGCGCTCCTCGAGACCGTACGCAGAGTGCGCGCCGAGGGCGGCAGACCCCGGCTCCTGCTGATCTCCGTCGTCGACGACCCGACGGCCACGGTGGCCCCGCCGGAGCTCGTGCGCGAGGCGTGCGAGGCCGCGGTCGCCGAGGGGATGCACATTGTCAGCGACGAGACCTGGCGCGACACCCTGCACCGGCCGCACGACACCGTCCTGCTCAGCCCCGCCGAGATGTGCCCCGAGGACGTCACCGTCGTCTGTGATCTGGCCGGTGCGCTGACCCCGTCCACCTGGCCGGTCGCGGTCGCCAGATTCCCGGGCACCGAACGCGCGGCGGCGCGCCACGCCCGTACCCTCGACATCCTCACCGCGCTCGGCGCCCACGTCGTGGGCCCGGTCGCAGCCGCGGCCGCCCATGCGCTGCGCGAACCGGAGCCCGTCACGGCCCGGGTCCGCCGGGCTGCCGAGCTGCAGGCGCAGGTCGCGGCCGCGGCCCACCGGGCGGTGCTCGCCTCGGGGGCGCTGGCCAGACCCCCGCAGGCCGGCCGTCACCTCTACGCCGACCTCGGCCCTCTCCGGTCCCGGCTCGCCACCCGCGGTGTCACGGACTCCCTGGAACTGGAGGAGTACCTCACCGAACGCCTCGGCGCGCCCGCCCCGGGAGGCCACCGCTTCGGCGACGAACTGGGTGCGCTGCGGGTGCGGCTGGGTACCGGACCACTGCTGGGCTCGACCCCGGAGCAGCAGATGGAGTCCCTCACTGCGGTGGAGCCCCTTGAATTGCCGCATGTCGCCCGAGCGCTGAGCATTTTCGCAACAGCTCTCGGCGAACTCCGCTGACGACGGCGTATCCGATGGCCTGTGCGGCGACGCACACGCGGCGACGCACCCGCGATGCCCTACTCGACGACGCACTCCGAGACGGGAGTCCTTCGATGACGGAACGGACCGAGCGCTCCCTCGCCGGGCCTGCGCGCCCGGCTCCCCTCGGCCGGATCGTGTCACCACGCCCCCTCGGCGAGGTGCGGGTCTGGCCGGACACGTTCGCCGACCGGCTCACCGCCCCGCTCCCGAGTGTCAGGGGCATGACGAAACTCGCCCGTGAGCGCGCCGTGCGGCCCAGCGCGGAGGGGCTGGGCGGCATCCACCGGCTGCCGTACGCCCCCGAACCGCTACCCGCTGCCGACGCGGGTTCGACCACCGTGACCTGGGTCGGACATGCCAGCTGGATCGTCCGGACCGGCGGGCTGACCATCCTCACCGACCCTGTCTGGTCCCGCCGTATCTTCGGCACACCTGCCAGGATCACGCCCGTCGGCGTCCGCTGGGAGGATCTGCCGACCGTCGACGCGGTGGTCATCAGCCACAACCACTACGACCATCTGGACGCCCCCACCCTGCGCAGACTGCCTGAGGACACCCCGCTGTTCGTCCCCGCGGGACTCGGTCGCTGGTTCCGTCGCCGCCGCTTCTCCTGCGTCACCGAGCTCGACTGGTGGGAATCGGCGGTGCTGAACGGCGTCCGCTTCGATTTCGTGCCCTCCCACCACTGGTCCAAGCGGACCCTCACCGACACCTGCCGCTCCCTGTGGGGCGGCTGGATCATCAACGGCATCGGCGGTGGCGACGGGCAGCGGGTCTACTTCGCCGGGGACAGCGGCTACGGGCACTGGTTCACGGAGATCGGCCGCCGCCACCCCGGGATCGATCTGGCCCTGCTGCCGATCGGGGCGTACGAACCGCGCTGGTGGCTCGGCGACGTACACACCGATCCGGAGGAGGCCGTGCAGGCGTACGAGGATCTCGGAGCCCGCGCGATGGCGCCGATGCACTGGGCGACGTTCCTGCTCTCCGCAGAGCCGGTACTCGAACCGCTCATCCGGGTCCGTACCGCCTGGCAGCTGGCCGGCCACCCGCGTGAACACCTCTGGGACCTGCCGATCGGTGGCACCCGGGTGCTGCACGGGGCCCGCACCCCGCACCCACCGCAGGCGCCGCGCGGTATCAGTGGCTGAACCGGGCCCGCGCCCTGCGCCACACCGCGGGCGCCCCGCTGATCAGCAGCGTCAGTCCGACCGCCGCGACCACGCCCTGCCACGGCTCGGGGAACAGCGAACCGCCCAGAATGCCGATCAGCTGATACGTCGCCGCCCACGCCAGGCAGGCCGGCACATCCCCCCGGGCGAACCGGCGCATCGGCATCCGGCCCAGCAGACACGCCAGCATCACCGGAATCCGTCCGGCCGGCACCAGCCGCGACAGCACGAGCACCACCGAACCGTGCTCGTCCAGCTTCGCCTGCGCCTGCGCCAGCCGCTCCGGCGCCGCCCGGCCGCTGATCGCCTGCAGCCACTTCGAACCGTTCCTGGAGCCCACCCCGCGCTGCCCCAGCCAGTACAGACAGATGTCTCCGAGGAACGCCGCCGACGACGCCACCGCGAACACCACCAGCAGCGCGAACGGGTCCGTCTGATGGAACGCCACCACGGCCGCCGAACTCACCAGTGCCCCGGTCGGCACCACCGGCACCAGAGCACCCAGTGCCACCAGCAGGAACAGGGACGGATAGCCGACGGCCTGCTGCGTCGACTCAGGGGGCAGCTGCCCCACGACCTCCTGGATCACCTGGCGGCCTCCGGCCGCACATGCTCCCCGTGGGCCAGCCGGTGCACTGTCACGTCCGGTGCCAGCAGAGCCGCCTGACGAACGAACTCGTCACCCGGTGAGTGGAACTCGTGGGGCCGGACCCCGTCCATTCCGATCGGCCAGTACGTGCCGTAGTGCACCGGCACGGCCGAGCGCGGCGCCAGCCGGGCCAGGGCCTGGGCTGCGCGGCCCGCGTCCAGATGGCTGTGGCCGAGATACGGGCCCCAGCCGCCGACCGGCAGCAGCGCCACATCCACCGGGCCGACCGCCTCCGCCATCTCGTCGAACAGCCCGGTGTCCCCGGCGAAGTACGTGCGCGCCTCGCCCTCGACGACATAGCCCAGCGCGGGCGAGCGGTGCGGGCCCACCGGCAGCCGCCGCCCGTCGTGGTGTGCGGGGACGGCCCGTATCCGCACGCTCCCGACCCGCACCTCGTCCCCGACTGCCACCTCGGTGATCCGCAGCCCGCGCACCCGGCGCAGCATCCGCAGCCCCGGTACGGAACGGACGGCGCCGAGCGGCACGATCAGCCTGCTGCCGGGGGCGAGGCGGGCCAGCGAGGGCAGATGCAGATGGTCGGAGTGCAGATGGGAGATGAGGACGACATCGGCGACGGTGGCCTCGGGACCCGGGAGTGCGCCGCGGCGGCGGCGCAGGTGGGCGAGGCGGCGTACGAAGAGGGGGTCGGTCAGGACACGGACTCCGGAGTCCTCGATGGTGCAGGTGGCATGACCCCACCAAGTGACTTCCACCGGCACCGTCTGCCTCCTCGCCCGTGGTTCTCGCTGTCCGGCCCTGGCCATGAGCGTAATGCCGGAGCGGGGCAGGGGGCCCGGGTACGTCCGGCTGCCGCTGTGCCCGGCGACAGGAGATCTCAGTCCGTGAGCCCCAGCGCCCCCGCCGCCTGGATCGCCAGCCAGACCTCCGCCAGCGCTCCCGTCGACGCCAGATCGCGGTCGGTCAGCGCGCCGAATCTGCGCAGCCGGTAGGCGAGGGTGTTCGGGTGGATGTGGAGGGCGGCAGCCGCCGTCTCCGTGCGGCGGTCGCGCTCCATCCAGGTGCGGGCGGAGACCAGCAGCTGCGAGTCGTGCGCCTCGTCGTAACGCAGCACCGCACCGAGGACATGCTCGACCAGCGCCGTCAGCATCGCCGGGTCGTCGGGAAGCCAGCGGCCCATCGAATCGTCCCCGTAACGGATCACCGGGCGGCCCGACTCGACGGCCTTGGAGACCGCCCAGAGCGCCTCGCGCTGCGCCACCCGCAGCGCGGCGCCCGGCAGGAACGGGCGGCTCATCCCCGCCGCCACGTCCGGCAGCTCACCGATCCGGTCGGCCAGCTGCGGCGCGCCCAGCACATAGCGGTCCTCGCCCCAGGTGAGCAGGAGATGCGGATGGTCCTCGAGACACCGCAGGAGTGCCTCGTCCGTGGTCCGCCGGACCACGATCAGCACGGTGTCGCCCTCGATCGCGTGCCGGGCGAGCCTGCGCCGTGCCGCTTCCGGATCGAGGACCTCCTGCAGCAGCTCGGCGAGGGTCTCTGCGCCCTCCCGGCGCAGCGTCTCGCGTTCGTTGCGGACCATCGCCACCCGCAGCGCCGCCACCGTGGCGATGTGCTGGACGACGGCGAGCCCGGCCGGCTGGGCGCCCTCCCGTTCGTACGCGACGAGGAACCCCGCCGGCCCGCCGGGCGCCGGCACGGGCAGCACGAACCCGCCGGGCACGGTCGGCGGGGCATCGACGGAGGCGGGCAGGACGCCCGGATCGGGCACGGGCACGCCGGGCAGCAGGGGGCGCCCCTGCGGCGTACAGAGGTAGACGTCGTAACCCGAGAGGCGTACAGAGGTAGACGTCGTAACCCGAGAGGCGTTCGAGGCGGCGCAGCAGCGTAGGCGTGTCGAGGTCCTCGGCGACCAGCCAGCGCAGTGAACCGAAGACCTGCAGCTGGGCGCCGAGCCGGTGCCGGGCATCCTCCTGGACCGACGCGGCGACCTCCTGGGACACCGCGATGAACGGGACGGCGAGCGGCACCTCGAGGACCGGGACGGCCCGCTCCTCGGCCGCGCGGAAGAAGGCGTCGTGCAAGGGGGGCATGTGCAGCTGTGCCGAGAGGGCCAGCGCGGACACCCCGGCGTCGTCGAGCCGCTCCAGATACGCGCGCTGTCCGGCGGCGTTGCGCGGGATCGCCAGGCCCGTCGTCATGATCACCTCGGCGCCGAGCAACCAAGGCGTCGGATCGGCCAGTTCGCTCGCGTGCGCCCAGGAGACCGAGCGGCCCAGACCGCTGCTGCCCGCCTTCACGGTGAGCTGGAGCGCGGGGTAGGAAAGAAGATCCTCAACGGTGAGTTTGTCGCTGGCCACAGACAACAGCGCATCCCTTTGTGACTTTCACAATTGCCGCGGACGGTCCGGGACCACAGACTGAGGGATCAGTCCCCGCGTATGAACAGTAGGTGGAGCGTCCGTGACTTCCTCGATCACCGAAGTCGAGACCAACGGGGTCGAGCGGATACCCGAAGCGGACCGCACCGCCCGTCCCCTCGACCTCTTCCGGCTCGCCTTCGGCGGCGCCAACACCTTCGCCACCTGTGTGCTCGGTGCGTTCCCCATCCTGTTCGGGCTCTCCTTCTGGCAGGGCCTGGCGGCGACCGTGCTGGGTCTGCTCGTCGGCGCCCTGCTGCTCGCCCCGATGGCGCTCTTCGGCCCGGCCAACGGCACCAACAACGCCGTCTCCTCCTCCGCCCACCTGGGCGTGCACGGCAGGATCGTCGGCTCGTTCCTCTCGCTGCTCACCGCGGTCGCGTTCTTCTCGATCTCCGTGTGGTCCTCCGGTGACGCACTCGTCGGCGGAGCCCACCGACTCGCCGGTCTCCCCGAGTCCGATGCGAGCTACGGCGTCGCCTACGCGATCTTCGCCGGGCTGGTGCTCGTCGTCTGTGTCTACGGCTTCCGGTTCATGCTGCTGGTCAACAAGATCGCGGTCATCGCGGCCTCGGCGCTCTTCGTCCTCGGCGCCTTTGCCTTCGCCGGAGACTTCGACCCGGGGTACGCGGGAGCCTTCGCTTCGACCGCCGACCCGCTCTTCTGGCCGGCCTTCATCGGCTCCGCGCTGATCGTCCTGTCCAACCCGGTCTCGTTCGGCGCCTTCCTCGGCGACTGGTCCCGCTACATCCCGACCGCTACGCCGCGCCGCCGGGTCATGGGCGCCGCGTTCCTGGCCCAGATCGCCACCCTGCTGCCGTTCCTCTTCGGCCTGGCCACCGCCTCGATCATCGCCGCCAAGGCCGCGAAGTACGTGGACCCGGCCGCCCCCAACTACGTCGGCGGACTGCTCGCCATCTCGCCCGGCTGGTACTTCCTGCCGCTCTGCCTGATCGCCCTGATCGGTGGCCTCTCCACCGGCACGACCGCGCTGTACGGCACCGGGCTCGACGTCTCCAGCGTGTTCACGCGCTTCAGCCGGGTCCAGTCGACGTTCTTCATCGGGGCCCTGTCGATCGCCTTCATCTTCGTCGGCCGGTTCGCGCTCAACCTCGCGCAGTCCATCTCCACCTTCGCCACCCTGATCATCACGTGCACGGCCCCGTGGATGATCGTCATGGCTCTCGGCTACCTCACCCGGCGCGGCTGGTACGACGCGGACGCCCTCCAGGTCTTCAACCGCCGCCAGACTGGTGGACGCTACTGGTTCAACCACGGCTGGAACTGGCGCGGCATGTCCACCTGGGTCATCTCCGCCGTCGTGGCGCTGCTCTTCACCAACCTGCCCGGTCAGTTCGTCGGCCCGCTCGGCAACCTTGCGAACGGCGCGGACATCTCCCTGCCGGTCGGCCTCGCCCTGGCAGCCGTGCTGTACCTCACCCTGCTCACCGTGTTCCCGGAGCCGCGCGGGGTGTACGGGCCGGGCGGACCCCGGTTCGTCCGGGCGTCGGACACCGAGGTCCCGCCGATCACCGGCGGTACGGACGAGCCTCTCGCCGCCGAACCCGCCGCCGCTCACTGAGCGCCCGCCCCACCCGTAACCAGGAGCCACCCATGAGCACGCCCGAGAGCACCCCCGTCCAGGAGATCCAGGCCGCCGCCGATGCGCTCGTCGCCGCCTTCGCCGAGGGGCGCCTCGACGACTACTTCGGTGCCTTCGCCCCCGATGCCACCTTCGTCTTCCACTCCACGCCGCAGCGGCTCGCCTCCACGGCCGAGTACCGCGCGCTGTGGCAGCAGTGGGTGGACGAGGACGACTTCCGGATCCTGGGCTGCACCTCCACGGGACAGCTGATCCAGCACCTCGGCTCCACCGCCGTCTTCAGCCACGACGTCGAGACCAGGATCGCAGCCCGGGCCGGTGAGGAGACCGTCCACGAGCGGGAGACGATCGTCTTCGCCCGCGCCGAGGACGGCAGCTGGCCCGCCGTCCACGAGCACCTGTCCGCCCGTACCGCGTGCTGACGGCACCGCCCGGCCAGACGTTCGCCCGCACCACCGGGTGACCACGAGCACCACCCGTACCGCCGACCGACCACGAGAGAGACCGGTTCCATGAGCACCACGTTCCGCAATTACATCGACGGCGCCTTCGCCGACGCCTCGGACGGCCGCACGCTCGATGTCGTGGACCCCAGCACCGGCGATGTCTATGCCACCTCCCCGCTCTCCGGTGCCGCGGACGTCGACGCGGCGATGGCGGCCGCCGCTGCCGCGTTCCCCGTCTGGCGCGACACCACCCCCTCCGTACGCCAGCTGGCCCTGCTGAAGATCGCCGACGCGATGGAGGCGCGGGCCGACGAGCTGGTGGCGGCGGAGAGCCGGGACACCGGCAAGCCGCTCCACCTCACCCGCAGCGAGGAACTGGCCCCGGCCATCGACCAGGTCCGTTTCTTCGCGGGTGCGGCGCGGATGCTCGAAGGCCGCTCGGCCGGCGAGTACATGGAGGGGATGACCTCGATCATTCGCCGCGAGCCCGTCGGTGTCTGTGCACAGGTCGCGCCGTGGAACTACCCGCTGCTGATGGCGGTCTGGAAGTTCGCCCCGGCGCTTGCGGCGGGCAACGCCGTGGTCCTCAAGCCCTCGGACACCACCCCGGCCTCCACCGTGCTGATCGCCGAGATCATCGGCGGCGTACTGGAGGCGCTGGAGCTGCCCCGCGGCATCTTCAACGTCATCTGCGGCGACCGTGAGACCGGCCGGCTGATGGTCGAGCACCCGACTCCGGCGATGGCCTCCATCACCGGTTCCGTCCGGGCCGGCATCCAGGTCGCGCAGAGCGCGGCCAAGGACGTCAAGCGGGTCCACCTGGAGCTCGGCGGCAAGGCCCCGGCCGTCGTCTTCGAGGACGCGGACCTGGAGAAGGCGGTCGAGGACCTGATCGTCGGCGGCTTCTTCAATGCGGGCCAGGACTGTACGGCCGCGACCCGCGTCCTCGTCCACGAGTCGGTCCACGACGAGTTCGTCGCCGCGCTCGCCAAGGCCGCCGCCGACACGAAGACGGGGCAGCCGGACGACGAGGACGTGCTGTACGGCCCGCTCAACAACGCCAACCAGCTGAAGCAGGTCAGCGGCTTCATCGAGCGGCTCCCGGAGCACGCCAGGGTCGAGGCGGGCGGCCACCGGGTCGGCGACAAGGGCTACTTCTACGCCCCGACCGTCGTCTCCGGCCTGCGCCAGGACGACGAGATCATCCAGAACGAGGTCTTCGGCCCCGTCATGACCGTCCAGTCGTTCACCGACGAGGCCCAGGCGGTCGCGTACGCCAACGGCGTCGACTACGCCCTCGCCTCCTCCGTATGGACCAAGGACCACGCGCGCGCGATGCGGATGTCCAAGAACCTCGACTTCGGCTGCGTGTGGATCAACACGCACATGGCGCTCGTCGCCGAGATGCCGCACGGCGGCTACAAGCAGTCGGGCTACGGCAAGGACCTCTCCGCTTACGGCTTCGAGGACTACACGCGCATCAAGCACGTCATGACGTCGCTCTGACGCCCGCCCCTCCCGCGCCCCCGCTCCGGGTTTCCCCCGGCACGGGGGCGGCGGCGCGCTCCCGTCCGTACGCCTCCCGTCCTGACATGCGCCTTTTTGTACGGGAGTCGGAGAGGTAGGGTCGCCGGTACGCCTAGCACGGGGGGGAACGCCCATGGGGGACGTACGGGTGGCGGCCATCGCCAGTCTCACGCCGCTCGAAGAACTCGACAGCGACCCGTTCCTCGTGGACACCCGCAGCCAGCACGCCATGTGCGCCCAGTGGGCCGCCGACAAGGGCTATGTCGTCACGCGGCAACTGCGGTTCTACGGTCTGCGCCCCGACCACCATGCACTGTGGGCGGATGTCGAGGGCGGCGACATCGAACTGTTCGTGGCCCCCAACGACCGGGTGCTCGCCCGGGCACTGACGTCGGTGCCGCAGTTCGCCGCGGAGTGCGAGCGGCGTGGCGTACGGCTGGAGTTCGCCGGTCTCGACGAGCCGTCGTACAGCAGCCGCACGAAGGCGAGTGTGCACCGCAGGCTCTCCATGCCGACCGCCGGATACGACGGCTGCTGACCGCCGCCCGGAGCTCCGCGCCGTACGGGCCTCCTGTGAAAGGCTGGGACCGGGCCCCCAGCGGCAGGGCCCGGACGTGTGAGGTGGGAACGGCGTGAGTGACGGGCGATGGCGAACGGCCGGCAGCGCCCTCATGCGAGTGATCGTGGTGTGGGCCGTCTCGACCCTCACCATGCTGGTACTCGCCGGGATTCTGCCCGACTTCCAGCTCCAGTCCGACAACGGTGACAGCATCACCAGGATCGCGTTCACGGCAGCCTGGGGCGCGGGCGCGTTCGGTCTGCTCTCCGCGCTGGTCTGGCCGGCGCTCGTACGGGCGCTGCTCATCGTGCCCGCCCTGGTCCTCGGGATGCTGGTCTTCTTCCTCAACGGCTCGCTGCTGCTGCTCGCCCTGCGGCTCACCCCGGACGGCCGCGGCGTCGCCAACCCCGAGACCGCGGTCGTCGTCGCCGCCGTGATGTCCGCCGTGGCCTCCGCGACGTCCACCGCGCTCGCCGTCCGCGACGACAACGCCTACCGCCGCAGACTCTCGCGCCTCGCCGACCGGCGCCGCCGGCGCACCGGCACGGGCAGCGGCGAGGACGGCGGCCGCAGCGGTCCGCCCGGAACAGTCTTCATCCAGCTCGACGGAGTCGGCCACGACGTCCTTGCGCAGGCCGCCGCCGACGGTCTGATGCCCACCGTCGCGCACTGGCTCGGCGACCGGTCGAGCCACCGGCTCACCCCGTGGCGCACCGACTGGTCCAGCCAGACCGGCGCCAGCCAGCTGGGCATTCTGCACGGCAGCAACTACGACATCCCCGCCTTCCGCTGGTACGAGAAGGAGACCGGCGACGTCATGGTCTCCAGCAGACCCGCGAGCGCCCTCGAACTGCAGCGGCGCGCCATCGTGCGCACCCATGACGGCGGGCTGCTGACCCTCGACGGCGCCAGCCGCGGCAATCTCTTCAGCGGCGGCGCCGACCAGCTCGCGCTCGTGCTGTCGATGGCCGCGAGGCGCGGCAAGGGGCGCCGCTCACGGGCCGGTTACTTCGCCTACTTCTCCGACCCGGCCAACGCCGTCCGTACCGCGCTGTCGTTCGTCGCCGAAGTCGTGCGGGAGATCGTCCAGTCGACCCGGGCACGGCTACGGAAGGACACGCCCCGGATCAAGCGCGGCGGGCTCTACCCCTTCATCCGCGCCTTCGCGACGGTCGTCGAACGCGATGTGGTGGTTGCCGCGGTCATCGGCGACATGTTCGCCGGACGCACTGCCGTCTATGCCGACCTGGTCGCGTACGACGAAGTGGCGCACCACTCCGGGCCGCACAGCCGTGACGCGGAGAAGGTCCTGGCACGGCTGGACCGTTCGCTCGCCCTGATCGTCAAGGTCGCCGAACACACCCCGCGCATCTACCGGATCGTGCTGCTCTCCGACCACGGACAGAGCCCGGGGGAGACCTTCGAGGGGGTGTACGGGCTGACGCTCAAGGACCTGGTACGGGCGGGCTGCGGGCTGCCCGTACCGCGCCGGGCGCGGCATACGAAGAGCGCCTCGGAGGCGCGTGACGCGGTACGGATCGCCCTGCACCGGCCCGTCGACGAGGGCGCGGCGGAACACACCGGAACCCCGTCCGACCCGATTGTCCTGGCCTCCGGCAACCTCGGCCTGATCTCCTTCCCCGACATCGACGGACGCGCGGCCCGCGAACAGCTCGACCGCCGACACCCCGCGCTGCTCGGCACCCTCGCCGACCATCCCGGCATCGGCTTCCTGCTGGTGCGCAGCGAGCGGCACGGATCGGTCGTGCTGGGGCGTGGCGGCGCCGAGGTCCCGGTGTCGGAACTGAAGGACGGGGAAGGCCCGCTGGCCCCGTTCGGCCCGGGCGCGGCGGCCGCGGTGCGGCGCACCGACACCTTCCCGCACGTCGCCGATGTGATGATCAACTCGATGTACGACCCGGACACGGGGTGTGTGCATGCCTTCGAGGAACAGATCGGCTCGCACGGCGGGCTGGGGGGCCGGCAGTCGCGGCCGTTCCTGCTCTGGCCCCGATCCCTGTCGGATCCGGTGGCTTCTCACGCATCGGCGGAGCCGGACACGGAGTTGGTGGGGGCCGAGCAGGTGCACGAGGTACTGCGGCGCTGGCTGCGGGAGTGCTCCGGGCCGCAGATACCGCTGACATCCGACGGTGCGGATGAAGCCGACGAGGCGGACGGGACGGGGCAGAAGGCCGGCTGAGGGGCATTGTCAGTGGTGGGCGGCAGGATGGGGGCCATGACGAACTCAGCCGTTGTGCTCGCCGATGCCGCCGCCTACGCCGCCGCGGTCGAAGACGCCTCGGCGGCCGCCGCCGCGTACTACGCCACGGGCGAGAGCACGCTCGACGACGACGCGTACGACCGGCTGGTGCGCGGGATCGCCGGGTACGAGGAGGCGCATCCGCAGGACGTGCTGGCCGCCTCGCCGACCGGCAAGGTCGCCGGCGGCGCCGCGGGCGGGGACGTGCCGCACACGGTGCCGATGCTCTCCCTGGACAATGTGTTCTCCGCCGAGCAGTTCGTCACCTGGACGGCGTCCCTGGAGCGCCGGATCGGCAGACCGGTGGCCGCCTGGTCGGTGGAGCCGAAGCTCGACGGACTCGCGGTCGCCGCCCGCTACCGGTCGGGCCGGCTGGAGCGCCTGATCACCCGGGGCGACGGCACCGCGGGAGAGGACGTGTCGCACGCGATCGGCACCGTCGTCGGGCTTCCGGAACAGCTCGGCGAGCCGGTGACGATCGAGCTGCGCGGCGAGATCCTGATGACGAACGAGCAGTTCGAACAGGCCAACACCGTGCGCACCGAGCACGGCGGCGCCCCCTTCGCCAATCCGAGGAACGGCGCGGCGGGCACCCTCCGGGCCAAGGACCGCCCCTACACGGTCGAGATGACGTTCTTCGCGTACGGTGCCCTGCCGCTGCCCGAGTCCGGTGAGCTGACCGGCACTCTGGCCGAACTCCCGCACAGCGAGATCCTGGAGTACGTCGCCGGGCTCGGCGTGCACACCGCGGCGGACACGGACGTGGCGCCGCGCACCGTCACCACCGTCGAGGAGGTACTGGCCCGGGTCGAGGGAGTCGCCGCGCTGCGCGCCTCGTTGCCGTTCGGCATCGACGGCATCGTGATCAAGGCGGATCTCGCGGCCGACCAGCGCGAGGCCGGTTCGGGGACCCGGGCGCCGCGCTGGGCCATCGCGTACAAGCTCCCGGCCGTCGAGAAGGTCACCCGGCTCCTCGGCGTGGAGTGGAACGTCGGCAGGACCGGCATCATCGCGCCGCGCGCCGTCCTGGAGCCGGTCGAGATCGACGGATCGACCGTCAGCTACGCCACGCTGCACAACCCGGCCGACATCACCCGCCGCGATCTCCGCCTGGGCGACCGGGTGATGGTCTACAAGGCGGGCGACATCATCCCCCGCATCGAAGCACCCGTCGCCCATCTGCGGACCGGTGACGAGAAGCCGATCGTCTTCCCGGAGGCCTGCCCGCAGTGCGGCTCCGAGATCGACGCCAGTGAGCAGCGCTGGCGTTGTGTCCGGGGCCGGGACTGCCGGCTGGTCGCCTCCATCTCGTACGCGGCGGGACGCGACCAGCTCGACATCGAAGGGCTCGGTGCGACCCGGGTCGTCCAGCTCGTCGACGCCGGTTTGGTCGCCGACTTCGCCGATCTCTTCACGCTGGAGCGCGAGCAGCTGCTGGGCCTGGAGCGGATGGGCGAGACCAGCACCGACAATCTGCTGGCCGCCATCGAGACGGCGCGCACCCGGCCGCTCTCCCGGGTCTTCTGCGCGCTGGGGGTACGGGGCACCGGGCGTTCCATGTCGCGGCGGATCGCCCGCTACTTCGCGACCATGGACCGGATCCGGGCCGCCGATGCCGATGCGCTCCAGCAGGTCGACGGCATCGGCACGGAGAAGGCCGCGGCCGTGGTCGCGGAGCTGGTGGAGCTCGCCCCGCTGATCGAGAAGCTGGTCGCCGCCCAGGTCAACATGGCCGAGCCCGGTGCGACGCCGCCGCCGGAGCCCGGCGCGGAGACCCCGGATGCGGCCGCTGTCCCCGCGGACGGCGAGGCGGCGGCCGAACGGCCGTTGAACGGGATGACGGTGGTGGTCACCGGAGCCATGACCGGGGCGCTGGAGAAGCTCTCGCGGAACCAGATGAACGAGCTGATCGAGCGGGCCGGCGGGAAGTCCTCGTCCAGCGTCTCCAAGCGCACCACGCTGCTGGTTGCCGGGGAGAAGGCCGGGTCCAAGCGCACCAAGGCGGCGGATCTCGGTGTACGGATCGCCGCACCGGACGAGTTCGCCGAGCTGATCGCCGAGTTCCTGCCGTCGGAGGTGTGAGGGGTGGAACACTCGGGCGCCCGTCCGTGCGGGTGGACGGACGGGCACGCCGATCCCTTGGATTTTACCTAAGAGTGGCTTTCTTTGCCTTCCTATTGCATAGTGAGGGCTCGGTCGTGCCTCGCTATCAGCGGGTCGACGTGTGTGTGAACGGCTGCTGCGGCAAGCCGGGGGATGAGGGACGGTGCATTCTCCGCACGACGGACGGCGACACGGCCGGTCCATCCGCAAGGGATACCGCGGTGTCACCCGCGGACTCGCCCTCGACCTCGGCAGTTCTCGCACCCGTGCCTGGATCCCCGGACTCGGCACGGTCACCGACGCCGAGTCCATTGGCGATCCCGAGGGTGGGCCCGGTCACGGCCGTCCGGTCCGGCGCGGGCGCATCGTCGACCCCGAGTCCTGCGGCCGGATGCTCAGCCGCATCGCCGACACGGCTCTGGGCGCCGACCGGAGCGAGACCCTGATCGTCCTCAGCCACCCGGTCCTCGCCGGGCCCGAACACCGGGCCGAGGTGCGGGAGATGCTCGCCGCACTCGGGCCGACGCGCATCATCGTGCTGGACAGCGCCAGAGCCGCCGCCGCATACGCCGGACCGCAGGACGGCGGTCCGCTGCTCGTCGTCGACATCGGGGCCGAGCTGACCGAAGTCACCCTCCTGGTCGACGGAATGGTCCGTGACGCCCACCAGGCCGAGACCGGGCTCAGTGACTTCGGACCCGCCGAGCCGCCCACCGCCGTCGTCCGCACCGCACTGGACATGATCATGGAGATGTGGCAGCAGGACCGGCACGGCGCGGTCCTCGGAGCCCTGCGCAAGGGGCCGCTGCTCGCCGGAGGCGGTGCGCTGCGCCCCGACATCACCCACCGGATCGCGGTCCGCCTCGGGGTTCCGGTGCGGCTCGCCGACGACCCGGCCACCACGGTGGTCCGCGGAGCGGGACTGATCCTCAGTTCCGCGCTCCGGCACGCCGGCGCGGCGCCGGCCCTGCCCGGCCCGGCGAGGTGACCGCCTTCCCGGGGCCGTCCCCGGGGAAGACACCCCCGAGAGGGCGACCGGACAGCCCGGTCCGCCGTACGGCACGCCGAGGGCGCGCGACGGCGGCCCGTCAGGCCCTGGTCGTGCTCCTGCTCGTCGTGCTCACCGTCGTCGGCGGCGCGTCCGCAGCCGTCGCGGCCGCCGGAGGCGTCACCCCGCCAGGCTCCGTGTCCGGTGCTGCGTCCGCCGCCGCGCACGCGCCCGCCGCCCCGACGCCCGCCCAGCGCACCGACCGGACCGCCCGCCCCGGCCACCCGCACGACACCCGGCGGACCCGCACGGCCACGGCGACCGGCCACGACCGCGCAGGTCTCCCGGCCGTTCCCCGCCCCTGGGTCGCCGGCGACCACATCCGCATCCAGCACCAGCTCCCGCCGCCCGGCCCCGGCGGCGCCCTGTTGCCGGGTTCGCTCGGCATCCCGGTACCGCTTCCCGCTCGGCAACAGGCCCCGGACGTCCCCTCCTTCGCAGCCGACTGCTTCCGCATGGCGCTCCCCGGCGTGCGCGGCCCTCCGTGGACGGACCGTTTCCTCGGCCACCGTTCTGCTCGACAGATCTGACGGCGCGTCCTCGCCGAGGTGAGGGCGGCCGGCGTCCCTCGGAGGATTTCCATGACTCGCGCCACCACGGTGCGAGCGGTCCTGGCTGCGGCCGTGCTGCTCGTCTCCGTGCTCATCACGCTGACCATGTCACCCAGACTCGGCCTGGATCTTCAGGGCGGCACCAGGATGGTGCTCCAGGCCAAGGACTCCGCCACCACGAAGGCGGACCGGGAGAGCACCGACCGAACCCTTGAGGTGCTCCGCCGGCGCATCGACTCGCTCGGCGTCTCCGAACCGACCCTGACCCGGTCAGGAGAGGACCGGATCATCGTCGAACTGCCCGACGTCCAGGACCCGCGCAAGGCAGCCGAAGTCATCGGCAGGACCGCCCAGCTCAGCTTCCACGCCGTCCAGGGTCCCGGCACGGAACAGGAGAAGGACAAGGCCGCCGGGCTGACCCTGCCCGACGAGGAGGGCCGTCCCCTCGCCCTCGGCCCGGCCCGGCTCACCGGCGCGGGCGTCAAGGACGCCGGGGCCTCTTTCGACGCCCAGCAGGGCGCCGGCTGGTCCGTCGCCCTCGACTTCCACAAGGGCGCGGGCCGGGACTGGACCCGGCTGACCGGCGAAGCCGCCTGCCATCCCGCCCAGGACGAACGACGGCGGGTCGCGATCGTCCTCGACGACCAGGTCATCTCCTCCCCCCAGGTCGCCCCGTCCGTCGGCTGCAACGTGGGCCTCCCGTCCGGCTCCACGCAGATCACCGGCTCCTTCGGCGCCGACGAGGCCCGCGATCTCGCCCTGCTCATCAAGGGCGGTGCGCTGCCTCTCCCCGTCGAGATCGTCGAACAGCGGACCGTCGGCCCGACGCTCGGCGCCGCCGCCATCGACGCCAGCGCCCGGGCCGCCCTCATCGGCGCCGCCGCCACCGCCCTCTTCATCACGTTCGTCTACCGGCTCTTCGGCGCCCTCGCCGCGGTCGCCCTGGCCGCGTACGGAGTCATCTCGTACGCCGCGCTGGTCGCTCTCGGCGTCACCCTCACCCTCCCCGGACTCGCCGGATTCGTCCTCGCCATCGGGATGGCGGTCGACGCGAACGTGCTGGTCTTCGAACGCGCCAGAGAGGAGTACACGGCACGCCCCGGCCGCTCCGTGCGCTCCGCGATGACCGCCGGGTTCCGTAACGCCTGGAGCGCGGTCGCCGACTCCAACGTGACCACACTGATCGCGGCCGGTCTGCTCTTCTTCCTCGGCTCGGGACCGGTCAAGGGCTTCGGGGTCACGCTCGCCATCGGTGTGCTCGCGTCGATGTTCTCGGCGCTCGTCATCGCTCGCGCCCTCACCGAGATCGCGTCCCGCTCGCGGTTCGTCAGCGACTACCGGGGCGTCAACGGCATCGCACGCCCCGGACGCGTACGGACCTGGCTGGCCCGCCGTGATCCACAGCTGTTCCGGTCCCCCCGCCGCTGGCTGCTGATCTCGACGGCACTGATCGCCGTGGCGGTCCTCGGCATCGTCGTACGGGGTGTCAACCTGGGCGTGGAGTTCACCGGCGGCCGGCTCGTCGAGTACTCGACCAGCCGGCCCGTCGACGTGGAGACCGCTCGCACCGCCCTGGCCGGCGCGGGGTTCGGCGACGCCGAGGTCACCACGGCGGGCGCCGGCGACCTCTCCGTACGCACGGGAGAGCTCGACAACCACGAGGAGCATGCGCTGCGTGCCGCCCTTGCCGAGGAGGGCGGCCACACCACCAAGGTCCGCGACGAACTCATCGGCCCCAGCCTCGGCGACGAACTGCGGCGCAACGAGCTGATCGCGCTCGCCGTCGTCGTCCTCGTACAACTCGCGTATCTGGCAGCCCGGTTCCGCTGGACGTTCGCCCTGGCATCGGTCGCCGCGCTCGTCCACGACGTCATCCTGCTGGTCGGCGCGTTCGCCTGGCTCGGCCGCACCGTCGACGGCATCTTCCTGGCCGCGCTCCTCACCGTCATCGGCTACTCCGTCAATGACTCGGTGGTCGTCTTCGACCGGGTCCGCGAACTGTGGGCGAAGGCACGCCGCGTACCCGTGACGACCATCGCCAACCGTGCCGTCCTGCAGACCGTGCCCAGAACCGTCAACACCGGCATGGGCGCCCTCTTCATCCTGGCCGCCCTCGCCGTGCTGGGCGGCGACTCCCTCGCGGACTTCGCGCTCGCACTGCTCATCGGTATCTGCGTCGGCACGTACTCCTCCGTCCTGACTGCCGTACCGGTCGCACTCACCCTGGAGAAGAGCAGCAAGGCCCCGCCGCCCGCCCGCAAGCGCGCCCCCGGACGCACGTCGGGCGCCGGAGCGAAACGCCGGGACCCGCTCGACAACGGCGCGCGCGTATAACCGCTTCGCGCTCCCGCAGCGTGTGCCGCCCCCGCCCACCGGTGCGGAGGCGGCTCGCGCTGCGGCGGTCCTGCGTTCCGCGCCCCGATCACGGCACAATCCTGATTCCGTCCCGGTGATTGGAGCGTGCCCATGCCCGTCCTGCTGCGTGAGGCATGGGCCACCCTCGTACCGGACATGACGGACCGGCACGGGCCGCTCCCGCCGCTGATGCTCGCCCTGACCGTCGTCACCGGGCTGGTGGACGCCGTCAGCTATCTGCAACTCGGCCGGGTCTTCGTCGCGAACATGACCGGCAATGTGGTCTTCTCCGGGTTCGCGTTCGCCGGAGCCCCCGGCTTCTCGCTCGCCGCCTCGCTCGTCGCGCTCGGCGCCTTCGTCGCCGGGGCGCTGCTCGGCGGCCTGCTCGTGCACCACACCCACGCCCACCGGGGCCGGATGCTCCAGTGCGCGCTCCTCGCCGAGACCGGGTGCGTCGCGGCCGCCGTGATCGTCACGCAGGTGTCCGGCACCCCGTTCGTGGGAGGGGTCCGCTTCACCCTCATCGTGCTGCTGGCCCTGGGTCTCGGTGTGCAGAATGCCGTCTCCCGCTCGCTCGCGGTCCCCGATCTCACCACCACCGTGCTGACCCTCACCATCACGGGCATCGCCGCCGACAGCCGTCTCACCGGAGGAGCCGGCAACAAGGCCGGACGACGGGTGATCTCGGCCTGTGCCATGCTGCTCGGCGCCGTCGCCGGAGCCCTGGCCGTCCTGAACGGACACCCGACGCTGCCCCTGCTGCTCGCCGCGGTCATCCTGGCCGCTGCGAGCGTGACCGCGACCGTCCTGGCGCGCACCGACGCCCCCTGGACCCGCCCCCTCGCCAAGAAATGACACCCCTCGCCGGGGCTGCACGGGACGCCCGGCCGTCAGGAGGCGAGCGACCGCAGATACGAGGCGGTCTCCTGATCGGCGGGCAGGAACGTCTCGATCGCCAACTCGGCCACCGTCACATCCATCGGCGTATTGAACGTCGCGATGGAGGAGACGAACGACAGCACCCGCCCGTGGTGCTCGATCGCCAGCGGCAGCGCGAACGGCAGGGCCGAAGGCAGCCCTGTCGGCGCGTCCTGACCGTCGGCGCCCTCCGGTACCGGATAGCCGGCGACCTCTTCGTACAGTGCACGCAGGTCCGCCGAACGAGCCAGCGCGATCTGTCGCTCCATCTGCGCCAGCAGATCGGCCCGCCACGCCCGCAGATTGCGGATGCGCGGAGCCAGACCCTCCGGATGCAGCGTGAGCCGCATGGCGTTCAGCGGCGGGGCGAGCAGATGCTCCGCCACCCCTTCCAGCAGCATCGCGATACCCCGATTGGCCGCCACCACGGTGTAGGTGCCGTCGACGACGAGCGCCGGATACGGGTCGTATCCCTGCAACAGCTGTTCCATGCCGTCGCGCAGCGCGTCCATCGCAGGGTCGTCGAGCGAGGTCTCCGCGTAACGGGGCGCGTAACCGGCCACCACCAGCAGGGCGTTGCGTTCCCTGACCGGGATGTCGAGATGATCGGCCAGCCGCAGGATCATCTCCTCACTGGGACGCGAACGGCCCGTCTCGATGAAGGAGATGTGACGGGCCGCGGAGTCGGCGCGCAGCGCCAGCTCCAGCTGGCTGATCCGCCGCTGCTGACGCCAGCTGCGCAGCAGTGGCCCTACCCCCGTGTCAAGCGCGACAGTTGTCATACGGAGACCGTAACGTCACCGCCACCGCCCATCAGCAACCGACCTCGTGAGGGAGCCGCCCCGTGCCCACCGCACCGCTGTCGCAGAAAGAGATCGAGGACCGGCTGAGCGAGCTGCCCGGATGGGCGCTGGAGGGTGACCGGATCACCCGCACGTACCGGCTCGCCTCGCACTTCGCCGCCGCCGCAATGACCATTCATGTCGCCCAGATCCAGGACGAGCTGAACCACCACTCCGATCTGACGCTCGGCTACAACACCGTTGCCCTGGCGGTGCACACGCACGATGCGGGCGGCGTGGTCACCGAGAAGGATCTGACCCTGGCGGCGCGGGTCGAGGCGGTCGCCACGGGACACGGCGCGCACTGACGGAATGCGGGTACCGCCAGTGCCGGAACGGGGGCGCCGGGCAGGACCCGACGGCGCGCCGGCACTGTGTGGTGACCGGGCGGAGACGGTTCGGTCCGCCGCTGTCGACGGACTCAGGGCCGTCGGGGGGAGGGAGAGCGGTCAGGAGCGCGGTCAGCGAGCCTGGTCGCCCTTCTCCGCGTTCTTCTCCTTGATGCGGACTGCTTCCTTCCGGACCTCGGCCTGGGTGGCGCGTTCCTTCTGCAGCCACTCGGGAAGGTCCTTCTTCAGCGCCTCGATCTGTTCCGTGGTGAGGGCGTCCATGATGCCGCCCCGCGCGAGACCCGAAATGGAGATGCCGAGCTTCGCCGCGACCACCGGGCGGGGGTGCGGGCCGTTGCGCCGCAGCTCCTGCAGCCACTCGGGCGGATCGGCCTGCAGCGCGTCGAGCTCGCTGCGCGAGACGACACCCTCCTGGAACTCGGCGGGGGTGGCCTCGAGGTACACACCCAGTTTCTTCGCCGCGGTTGCGGGCTTCATGGTCTGGGTGGTCTGGTGCGACGTCATGGTGTCCAGAGTAGCGAGCATGTGCGATGCCTCCGACCACGACCGGTAACCTGGTGGGGTGACAGGCGCCGAGGTTCCCCCTTCTTTCCGGCTCGCGTACGTGCCAGGCGTGACGCCGACCAAGTGGGTGCGTATCTGGAACGAGCGACTGCCCGAGATCCGACTGACCCTCGTCGCGGTGACCGCCGCCGAGGCAGCCGACGTGTTGCGGGGCGGCGGTGCCGACGCGGGTTTCGTGCGGCTGCCGATCGACCGGACGGACCTCAGCGCGATCCCGCTGTACACCGAGACGACGGTGGTAGTGATCCCGAAGGACCACATCGCGGCAGCGCTCGACGAGGTGTCCGCCGAGGATCTGGCCGACGAGATCGTGCTGCATCCCCTCGACGACACGCTCGACTGGGAGCGTCCGCCGGGACAGCCCGCGAACGAGCGCCCCGCCACGACGGCGGACGCCATCGAACTGGTGGCGGCAGGAGTGGGGCTGCTGGTCGTCCCGCAGTCGCTGGCCCGCCTGCACCACCGCAAGGACCTCACCTACCGGCCGGTCACCGGCGCTCCCGAGTCGCGCGTCGCGCTGTCGTGGCCGGAGGACGCAACCACCGACATGGTGGAGGACTTCATCGGGATCGTCCGCGGGCGGACCGTGAACAGTTCCCGGGGCCGCACCGCCACCCCGGCCCAGCCGAAGCAGCGCAAGCGCCCCGACGCGGGCGACGCGCGACGGAAGCCCGCCGCCGGCAGGTCGGGTGGCAAGAGCCCACGGGGTGGCGCCGGCGGCCCGAAGGGCGGCAAGCAGGGCAAGCCTCGCCGTAGGTCGTAGCCCCGGCTTCGTGCATCCGCAGTCTCCCGGAAGCGCCCACCCGGGGTCCGGCCGGTGTCCTACAGTCGTCCACATGCTCGATTACGACGCCGAGGCGGCTGTCTACGACGCGACCCGCGGTGGCGTGCCCAGGGCCGAGTCCGCAGCCCGCGCCGTGCTGAGTCTGGTCCCGGAGTCCGTGCGCACGCTGGTGGACATCGGCTGCGGTACGGGGCTGGTCACGCAGCGGATCGCGGTTGCCCGGCCCGGACTGAAGGTGTTGGGCACCGATGCCTCGTACGGCATGGCGCGGATCGCCCGGGAGCGGATCGGAGCGGTGGCGCTTGCCGACGCACGGCGGTTGCCGCTGGGCGCCGCGACGGTCGACGCGGTCGGTGCGATCTGGCTGCTGCATCTGCTGCGGGGAGCGGGGGAGGTGCGGGCGGTGGTGTCCGAGGCGGCCCGGGTACTGCGGCCGGGCGGGGTGTTCATCACCACGGTCGACAAGGACGCGGCGCACGACGTGGGCAGCGACATCGACGAGGCGTTCGCCCCCTACCTGAGGCAGAAGCCGTCCGACCGCGAGGAACTGGTCGTCGCGTACGGGGCGGACGCCGGGCTGGACGTCCTGGGAGAGGCACGTTTCCTCGGCCACGGACAGGGGCGGACACCGCAGGCGGCGGCGCAAAGTGTGCGCAAGGGCGGCTTCGTCTCGCGTCTGGAGCTGCCGGGGGCGGCCGCCGATCGGCTCGCGGCGGCGCTGTCGGCCCTGCCCGACCCCGACCGGGCGCGCAGCGACCCGGAGTACCGGCTGCTGGTATTCCGCCGCCGGGGCTGATGCCGGGCCGAACATGCCCATGCCGTTGACGATCGCGTCCTCCGCGGCACCGGAGCGGCGGTGGCTTGCCGAACCGGCAACAAAGCTTTGCCGGACACCACACACAGGGCGAGTCTTGTCCGCATGACCAAGCGCGCCGATCACGGCCCTCACCACGACACCGCCCACGGTCAGCACGACCGCGCGGCGCACAGCCATCACCACGACACCACCGACTTCGACTGGGACGTCATGGGCCCGCTTCTGGAGCAGAACGCCGAGCTCAGCAGCCCGCAGTACCAGGAGGCCGCCCGTTGGATCGCCGGTCTTCCCACCGCCCCGCGGGTACGCCGGGTCCTCGACATCGGCAGTGGCCCCGGTGTGATCGCGTGCCTGCTCGCCGAGGTTTTCCCGGAAGCCGAAGTCGTCGCCGTGGACGGTACCCCGGCACTCCTGGAGCGCACCCGGTCCCGCGCCGAACGGCTCGGCCTCGGTGACCGCGTCCGTACGCTGCACGCGGAGATCCCGGACGAGCTGGCGAAGCTGGGGGAAGCGGACCTGATCTGGGCGGGCAACGCACTTCACCACATGGGCGACCAGCGCGCCGTCCTCGCCGGTTTCGCCGGGCTGCTGCGCCCCGGTGGCACCGTCGCCCTCGTCGAGGGCGGGCTGCCGCCGCGTCAGCTGCCGCGCGACATCGGGATCGGCCGGCCGGGCCTGGAGGCGAGGCTCGATGCGGTGACCGCGGACTGGTTCGAGGAGATGCGGGCGGCCCTGCCGGACGCCAAGCAGGAGATCGAGGACTGGAGCGCCCTGTTCACCGCGGTGGGGCTGGCCCCGCAGGGCACCCGCAGCTTCCTGCTCGACCTGCCCGCACCACTCTCCGACCAGGCCCGCGATCATGTCATTGCCGAATTTGCCCGGCGGCGCGACATGTTCACCGACGCGCTCACCGCCGACGACCTCGCCGTGATCGACCGGCTGCTCGACCCCGAAGACCCGGCCGGACTGCGCAATCGCCCGGACGTCTTCCTGCTGACGGCGCGCACAGTCCACCTGGCCCGACGCGCATAGGCCCCTCAGGACATCAGGACACCGGTTCCAGCTGCCACCACTGGCCGGGGGAGTCGGTGTCCTCCCACTGCTGGACGTTGGCGCCGTCCACCGTGCTGCCGTCGGCCACTTCGAGGACGAGTCCGCTGATGAAGCTGACCAGGGTCACGGTGCCCGGCGCCTCCAGGTGCTGTTCGATCAGCCATTCCTGGGCGCCGTAGTTGTTGGCCTTCCACTGCTGGACGTTGGCGCCGTTCTCCGTGGAGGCGTTGGCGACGTCCAGCCGTTTGCCGCTGTGCGCGTTGGTCAGGTGGTAAAGGGCGGCGCCCTCGTGCACCGGGGAGAGCTGCCAGTGCTGGGCGCCCGCCCCGTCCCGCTTGTCGCTGCCCTGCTGCACGTTGGCGCCGCTGCCCTTGGCGGAGCCGTACACCTCCAGCAGCAGCCCGCTGCCCACATTGCGCAGCCGGTACAGGCCCGGTTCGACGACGGGTGCGGTCTCCCCGCTCATGATGCGGTCCTCCAGGTTCGGGCATGCAGACGCCGCCCGGCGGGAAGCCGGGCGGCGGGTCTGCGTGATTCGGTGGAGCGGCGGGGCTCAGGCGCTGACGTTGAACTCGCCCGGGTTCGGGCCGAGGCGCTTGCCCTCGTCCAGCGCGGCGAACGCGGCGAGGTCGTCGGCGTCCAGCTCGAAGCCGAACACATCGATGTTCTCCGCGATCCGCGACGGCGTCACGGACTTCGGGATCACCACGTTGCCCGTCTGGAGGTGCCAGCGGAGCACTGCCTGCGCGGGCGTGCGACCGTGCTTCTGGGCGATCGCGACGACCGTCGGAACCTCCAGGAGGCCCCGGCCCGAACCCAGCGGCGACCACGCCTCGGTCGCGATGTCGTGCTGGGCGTGGAAGGCGCGCGACTCGGCCTGCTGGAGCTGCGGGTGCAGTTCGATCTGGTTGATCACGGGGACCACGGAGGTCTCACCGAGCAGCCGCTCCAGGTGCTCGGGCAGGAAGTTCGAGACACCGATGGCCTTCGCGCGGCCGTCGGCGTAGATCTTCTCGAAGGCCTTGTACGTGTCGATGTACGCGTCCTTGGCCGGCACCGGCCAGTGGATCAGGTACAGGTCGACATAGTCGAGACCCAGCTTGTCGAGCGAGGCGTCGAAGGCCCGCAGGGTGGCGTCGTAACCCTGCTCGCTGTTCCACAGCTTTGTGGTGACGAACAGTTCGTCACGGGCGACACCGGACGCGGCGACGGCCTTGCCGGTGCCCTGCTCGTTCCCGTAGATCGCGGCGGTGTCGATGCTCCGGTACCCGGACTCGATGGCTGTCCTGACCGCCGTGGCGGCCTCGTCGTCCGGCACCTGCCAGACACCGAAACCGAGCTGCGGCATCTCGACGCCATTGTTGAGGGTGATGGAGGGGACCTGGCTCACGAGCGGTCGATCCTTACGTCGTCGGTTTGGTACTCCCAGGGTCAACGATCAAGGGCCGTGATGCATTCCCGTCGGGATGTATTTCAGGATTGCGCCGCCGGGCACGCCTCAGCGGTACAGCGCGTCCACCTCGGCCGCGTACGCCGTCTCGATCGCCTTGCGCTTCAGCTTCAGCGACGGGGTCAGCATGCCGTGCTCCTCGGTGAACTGATGCGCCAGGATCCGGAACGTACGGATCGACTCGGCCTGCGACACCGCTGTATTGGCGGCCACGACCGCCCGTCGGACCTCCATCTCCAGATCCGGGTCGCGCACCAGGTCCGCCGCCCTCATCGGCGGCCGCCCCTGCATGGAGAGCCAGTGGTCCACTGACTCCTGGTCCACGGTCACCAGCGCCGCGATGTACGGCCGGTCGTTGCCGACCACGATGCACTGCGCGACCAGTGGATGCGCCCGCACCCGCTCCTCCAGACCGGCCGGTGCCACGCTCTTGCCGCCCGACGTCACCAGGATCTCCTTCTTCCGCCCGGTGATGGTCAGATAGCCGTCCTCGTCGAGCGCGCCCAGGTCGCCGGTGGCCAGCCAGCCGTCGTGTAGCACCGCGTCGGTGGCCTTCGGGTCGCTCAGATAGCCGCCGAAGACATTTGCGCCGTACACCCACACCTCGCCGTCGTCGGCGATGTGCACGGTGGTGCCGGGGATCGGCTGCCCGACCGTGCCGTACCGGGTGCGCTCCGGCGGATTGGCGGTGGCCGCAGCCGTCGACTCGGTCAGTCCGTACCCCTCGTACACCGTGATCCCGACGCCCTCGAAGAACAGGCCGAGCTGCCGCTCCATCCCGGAGCCGCCGGACATGGCGTGCCGCATCCGGCCGCCCATCGCCTCGCGGACCTTCCTGTACACGACCTTGTCGAAGAACTGGTGCTGCATCCGCAGCCCCGGCGACGGCCCGGGGCCGGTGCCGAACGCCTTGTGCTCCATCGCGTCCGCGTACTTCACCGCGATGTCGAAGGCCTTGTCGAACGGCCCGAGCTTGCCCTCCGCCTCGGCCTTGCGCCGGGCGCCGTTGAGGACCTTCTCGAAGATGTACGGCACCGCCAGGATGAATGTCGGCCGGAATGTCACCAGGTCCGGCATCAGCGCCTTCGCCGACAGCTCCGGCTGGTGGCCCAGCTTCACCCGGCCGCGGATCGCCGTGACCTCGACGATCCGGCCGAAGACATGCGCCAGCGGCAGGAAGAGGAGTGTGGCGGCCTCGTCGCCCGGCTTGGAGTGGAAGACCGACTCCCAGCGGGAGGCCATCGTGTCCGTCTCGAACATGAAGTTGGCGTGGGTGAGCACACAGCCCTTGGGCCGGCCCGTCGTTCCGGAGGTGTAGATGATGGTCGCCACGGATTCGGGCGTCACCGCCCGCCGGTGCCGGTGCACCACCTCCTCCTCGACGTGGGTGCCCGCGTCGACGAGCTCGGCCACCGCGTCGGCGTCCAGCTGCCACAGCCGCTTCAGCCCGGGCAGCCGGTCGATCACGGAGGCGACCGTCATCGCATGGTCCTCGTGCTCGACCACGATGGCGGACACATCGGCGTCGTGCAGCATCCAGAGGACCTGCTCGGCCGAGGACGTCGGATAGATCGGCACGGTCTGGACACCGACCGTCCACAGCGCGAAGTCGAAGAGTGTCCACTCGTAGCGGGTACGGGACATCAGGGCGACCCGGTCGCCGAACCGGACACCCTGGGCGATCAACCCCTTGGCGAGGGCCAGTACCTCGTCACGGAACGTCGCCGCAGTGATGTCGCGCCAATGCCCGTCCGCGTCCTTCCGGCCGAGTGCAACCCGGTACGGGTCCTCCTCCGCGTAGTCGAAGACGACATCGGCCAGACCGCCGACGTGGGGCGCGGCCGCCATGGGTGGGACCGTGAACTCGCGCAATGAACTGCTCCTTGTGGCGCTCCGCACAGCGCCGTGACGCTACCCGATCGGGCGCCGGGGCGGGAGGGCCCGGAGGCTGCGGAACGTGTGGCATCTGCACAGGTCAGCCACAGAAATCCGGCCAGATGGGCAAGGCTCGGGCGTACATCTGACGGATGAGTAAGTAGCTCGCGCCGGAATCTCCACCGAATCTGTACGCCTCGGTCACGCGCCTTCGCGGCCGCTGATCGCGTTGATCCCGCCGACGGAGCGGATCAGCCGGTCGCCCCCCGCCAGGATCGCCGCCGCGAGCGCGTCCGCAGCCTCCTGCGCCGCGTCCCGGCGGCGGCCGTGCAGCAGCACGAAGTCCACGTCGCCGAGCTCCGGCAGGCCGGCCCTGGCCGGCACCGGGGTCAGTCCCGGCGGGATCAGGCCGCGGGTGTGCGCCATCACGCCCAGCCCGGCATGGGCCGCCGCGATCAGTCCGCTCAGGCTCGTACTCGTACAGGCGACCCGCCAGGACCGGCCGTGCTCCTCCAGCACCTCCAGGGCGCGGGCCCGGGTGATGCCCGGCGGCGGGAAGAGGACCAGCGGAACCGGGCGGTCCGGATCGACCCGCACGTTTGGTGCGCCGATCCAGGTCAGCGCGTCCTGCCAGACCAGCTCACCGTGCGTGTCGCCGGCCCGCCGCTTGGCGAGGACCAGATCGAGCCGGCCCGCCGCCAGCTGCCGGTGCAGCGTGCCGGACAGCTCCACGGTCAGTTCCAGCTCGACCTCCGGGTGATCGCGGCGGAACGACTCCAGGATCTCCGGCAGCCGGGTCAGCACGAAGTCCTCCGAGGCCCCGAACCGCAGCCGGCCGCGCAGCCGGGTCCCGGTGAAGAACGCCGCGGCCCGCTCATGGGCCTGCAGGATCGTCCGGGCGAAGCCGAGCATCGCCTCACCGTCCGCGGTGAGATCGACCCGGTGCGTGTCCCGGGTGAACAGCTGGCGTCCCGTCGCGTCCTCCAGCCGCCGCACATGCTGGCTCACCGTGGACTGCCGCACGCCCAGTCGGCGGGCGGCCTGAGTGAAACTCAGCGTCTGGGCGACGGCGAGAAAGGTACGGAGCTGTGCAGGGTCGTACATAGTGCTCAGGCTATCGCGAAACATGATGACAGTGAGAGCAGTATGCGGGATTCCCGATTGCGGTGATCAAGAGCAAAATGGAGAGGGCACAACCTGAACGAGAGACACGTGGAGCACATGAGCCGCCGCACCCTGAAGCTGCCGTCCTGGCTGCCGATCGACCCGTACATCCTGGCGCTGATCGGCACCGTCGCGCTTGCGGCGCTGCTGCCGGCATCGGGGGCCGCCGCTGACGTGGCGGGCGGCGCATCGACCGGTGCGGTCGCTCTTCTCTTCTTCCTGTACGGCGCTCGCCTCTCGACCGCCGAGGCGCTCGACGGACTCAAGCACTGGCGGCTCCATCTCACCGTTCTGATCTGCACATTCGTGGCGTTCCCGCTGCTGGGCCTGGCCGGCGAGGGCCTGGTTCCGTACGTCCTGACGCCCCAGCTCTACAGCGGCTTCCTCTTCCTCTGCCTCGTCCCGTCGACCATCCAGTCGTCGATCGCCTTCACCTCGATCGCCCGCGGCAACGTGCCGGCGGCGATCTGCGCGGGTTCCTTCTCCTCGCTCGCCGGGATCTTCCTCACCCCGCTGCTCGCCGCCGCGCTGCTCGGCAGCAGTGGTGGCGGCTTCTCGGCGGACGCACTGCTGAAGATCGGGGTCCAGCTGCTCCTGCCGTTCGTCGCCGGGCAGCTGCTGCGCCGCTGGATCGGCGGGTTCATCACCCGTCACAAGAAGGTGCTCGGCTATGTCGACCGGGGCTCGATCCTGCTGGTCGTCTACGCCGCGTTCAGCGAGGGCATGGTCGCCGGCATCTGGCACCAGGTCACCCCGGCCCGGCTCGGTGCGCTGCTCGCCGCCGAGGCGGTGCTGCTCGCGCTGATGCTCACTTTGACCTGGCACGGGGCGAAGCGGCTCGGCTTCGACCGGGGGGACCGGATCGCCATCCAGTTCGCCGGTTCGAAGAAGAGCCTGGCCTCGGGCCTGCCGATGGCGAGCGTGCTCTTCGGGGCGCACGCGAGCCTGGCCGTCCTGCCGCTGATGCTCTTCCACCAGATGCAGCTGATGGTGTGCGCGGTGATCGCGAAGCGTCGCTCGCACGAACCGCTCGACTCGCAGGCTCCGCAGGAGGGACGCTGGGAGCGGGCCTGGACTCCGGCGAGCGGTGCAGCGGCGGAAGAACCGGTCGCGGTGGGCTGACCGGCTCGCCTGTGGCGTGAGCCACGGACAGCCGGCGTGGGCCGACGGCCCATTCCGCCGCCCCCGAAAGGACCGGCGGTGAACCTCACGGGGGCGGGACCGGCCGGCGCAGGGGGCGCTCCCCGCCGGCCGGATCCCTGACCCGTGTTGCGGGCCGGGCGGCTCAGCCCTGGCCGACCGTCGCCTCCAGGGCGATGCGGTGGTCACCCGCGTACACGTTCATGGACGGACCCCGCAGAAAGCCGACCAGGGTCAGTCCGGTCTCGGCCGCCAGATCGACGGCGAGCGACGACGGCGCCGAGACCGCGGCGAGCACCGGGATCCCGGCCATCACCGCCTTCTGGGCCAGCTCGAACGAGGCCCGCCCCGACACCAGCAGAATCGCCCGGGACAGCGGCAGCCGGTGGTCGGTCAGGGCGCGGCCGACGAGCTTGTCGACCGCGTTGTGCCGGCCGACGTCCTCCCGGATGTCGAGGAGTTCGCCCGTCTCGGAGAACAGCGCCGCAGCGTGCAGACCCCCGGTCCGGTCGAAGACCCGCTGCGACTCGCGCAACCGGTCGGGGAGGGCCGAGAGCAATGCGGGCTCGACCCGGACCGGGGGAGTGTCGGCGATCGGGTGCCGGGTCGTGGTGCGGACCGCGTCGAGGCTCGCCTTGCCGCACAGCCCGCAGGACGACGTCGTGTAGACGTTGCGCTCCAGAGTGATGTCGGGGACCTCTACGCCGGGCGCGAGCTTCACATCCACCACGTTGTAGGTGTTCACGCCGTCCGCCGTCGCCCCCGCGCAGTACACGATCGACTGCACCTCGGAGCCGTCACCGATCACGCCCTCGCTGACGAGGAAGCCCGCCGCCAGAGCGAAGTCGTCGCCCGGCGTACGCATCGTGATCGCCAGCGGCCGGCCGTTCAGCCGGATCTCCAGCGGCTCCTCGGCGACAAGTGTGTCGGGGCGGGTGGAGACCACCCCGTCCCGGATGCGGATGGTGCGGCGGCGCTCGGTGACCCGTCCCATGGCGGTTAAACCCGATTCTGTGCGTGTTGGAAGCCGAAACGGCCCTTGATGCAGAGGTTGCCGTGGGTCACTGGGGTTGTCGTGCGGCGAGGTGACCTTGACGATCTCATTGTCCTGCACATGGAGTGTGACGTTGCATCCCACGCCGCAGTAGGCGCAGACAGTCGTGGTCTCTGTCTGGCACGGCTCGTCCCAGGTCCCGGCGGCCACTGCAGACCCTGGTGCTCCTCCAGCCGGTCGTACGAAGTGGTGCAGCTCGTTGCGACTTTCACGGGGGCTCTCCGTTCGGTAAGGCACCGAGCGAGGGGACAGGAGACGATGTCAAGTCGACAGAATATTGTCTACAGTATGTGTTCAGGGGGGTCAAGGGTGTCGTCAAGCCTCCAAGCCTCGGCCGGTAATCCTGTGGGATCACGTGCCCCCGTACCGGGCGGTAGCCACCAAGACTGGATAGTTCCTGCCATACGTAGCGAGGGGAACCTCTACATGACCGGCTCACGTGTCGTGGCGCTCGGCCACTATCAGCCCGCCAAGGTGCTCACCAACGACGACCTGGCGGCCATGGTCGACACCAGCGACGAGTGGATCACCAGTCGCGTCGGGATCAAGACCCGCCATGTGGGAGGCCCTGACGAGCCGGTGGACGAGATGGCCGCGCACGCGGCGGCCAAGGCGCTCGCCACGGCCGGTCTGCTCCCCACCGACATCGATCTGGTCCTCGTCGCGACCTCCACCGCCATGGACCGTTCGCCGAGCATGTCGGCGCGGGTCGCATCCCGCCTCGGTATGGGTTCGCCGGCCGTGATGGACATCAATGTGGTCTGCTCCGGCTTCACCCATGCCCTCGCCACCGCGGATCACGCCATCCGGGCGGGCGCCGCGACCCGTGCGCTCGTGATCGGTGCCGACAAGATGGCCGACATCGCCGACTGGACCGACCGTTCCACCTGCGTCCTGCTCGGCGACGGTGCGGGCGCCGCGGTCGTGGTCGCGGACCCGCGGGGCGATGCGGACGGCGCGGTCGGGATCGGCCCCGTGCTGTGGGGTTCGGTGCCGGAGATGGGACGTGCGGTGCGGATCGAGGGGACACCGCCGCGCTTCGCCCAGGAAGGGCAGTCCGTCTATCGCTGGGCCACCACGCAGCTGCCGCCCATCGCGCGCAAAGTGTGCGAAAGGGCCGGAGTCGCCCCCGAGGATCTCGCTGCGGTGGTACTGCATCAGGCCAATTTGCGGATCATCGAACCGGTCGCCCGGAAGATCGGTGCGGTCAATGCGGTCATCGCCCGGGATGTGGTGGATTCGGGCAATACGTCCGCCGCTTCCATCCCGATGGCGTTGTCGAAACTGATCGAACGGGGCGAGGTCGAGAGCGGCGCCCCGGCGCTGCTTTTCGGGTTCGGCGGGAATCTCTCGTACGCGGGTCAGGTGATCCGCTGTCCCTGAGCCCCATTGCGCTCGGTAGACTGTAGACGATAAGCAATTGCTCGTCGCCCGGAGGGGGACTGCGATGTTGTCCACAGGACTGCCACAAGGGGCTGTGCCGAAGCTGGAACGGCCCGGTCCGCTGCGCGAGCGTGTCTATGAGGCGCTGCTCGAACTGATCACCACGCGTGCGCTCCTCCCCGGCCAGCATCTGGTCGAGAGCGAGCTCGCGGGACACCTCGGCGTGTCCCGGCAGCCGGTACGCGAGGCGTTGCAGCGGTTGAACACCGAGGGCTGGGTCGATCTGCGGCCCGCGCAAGGCGCGTTCGTCCATGAACCCACCGAGGAGGAAGCGGACCAGCTGCTGTCGGTCCGTACGCTCCTGGAGGCCGAGGCCGCCCGGCTGGCCGCGGCCAACTCGGGCACGGCCGGCATCGCCGCGCTCGAAGCGCTCTGCGTCAAGGGCGAGCAGGCCGTCGCCGACGACGATGTGGATCTCGCTGTGGCCACCAATGCCGAGTTCCACGCCAAGGTCATGGAGCTGGCGGGCAATGTCGTCCTCGCCGAACTCGCCGGGCAGGTCGACCGCAGGGTCCGCTGGTACTACACGCCGGTGGCACGCCAGCGCGGCACCCAGTCCTGGATCGAGCACCGCGCACTGATCGCGGCGATCTCCTCGCGGGACGAACAGCGGGCCACGGAGATCATGCGGGCGCACACGGAACACACGCGCAAGACGTACCACCAGCGCGAAGAGGGCTAGCGCGCGGCGAGCCGGACCGTTCGCACGGTTCGTCAAGGTGCGGACGGATCGCGGTCGCAACGGGTCGTAGTCGTAACGGGGTCGTAAGGGAAGGGTCGGGGCTCCGAGCCCCGGCCCCCTTCTGCTTTCCGCTTTCCGCACCGGATCGCCGCCCTGCCCGTGGACCCGGCCCGTCGGCGTTCAGTGCGGTGGCGGCGTGGGCTGTACGAGGCCGGACTGGTAGGCGATGACGACCAGTTGGGCGCGGTCCCGCGCGTGGAGCTTGGCCATGGCGCGCTGGACGTGGGTGCGTACGGTCAGCGGGCTGAGGACGAGCATGCCGGCGATCTCGGCGTTGGACTTCCCCTCGGCGGCCAGGGCCATCACCTCGCGCTCGCGGGCGGTGAGCACGGCGAGGCGTTCGGGCGGCACCAGGTGGCTGCCGGGTTCGGGTGTGGCGAGGAAGCGGGTGATGAGGGAGCGCGTGGCCAGCGGGGAGAGCAGGGAGTCACCGGAGGTCACGGTGCGGATGCCGGCGAGGAGTCCGTCCGCGTCCACGTCCTTACCGAGAAAGCCGCTCGCGCCGGCGCGGAGTGCCCGGGCGACGTACTCGTCGGTTTCGAACGTGGTGAGGATGAGGACGCGAGTGCCGGACAGGTCCGGATCGGCGCAGAGCGCGGTGGTCGCGGCCAGGCCGTCGATGCCGGGCATGCGGATGTCCATGAGGACGAGGTCGGGACGGTGGGTGCGGGTGAGCTCGACCGCTTCCCGGCCGTCGGCGGCTTCGGCGACCACGTCCATGTCGTCACAGGAGTCGATCAGCATGCGGAAGGTCGCCCGGAGGAGGGCTTGGTCGTCGGCGAGCAGGACGCGGATGGTCATGCGATGAAGCCCTCTTCCGGGTTCCGGGGGTGCAGTGGCAGTTGGGCGGTGACGTGGAAGCCGCCTTCGGGCCGGTGGCCGGCGTGCAGGTGACCGCCGACGGAATGGGCGCGTTCACGCATGCCGATGAGACCGAATCCGCCGCTCCGGGCCGTAGTGGTTCGGGCTGTGGCCTCTCCTTCGTCGGTGATCGTGACGGTCAGCCTGTCGCGGGTGTAGTCGAGTTGTACGTGCGCTGCGTTCGCGCCGGCGTGTTTGGTGACGTTGGTGAGTGCTTCCTGCACGATCCGGAACGCCGTCAGGTCCACTGCCGGTGAGAGCCGCTGTTCCTTGCCCTCGGTGGTGACGGTGACGGTGACGGTGAGCCCGGCGGATGCGAACGAGTCGGTGAGATCGGTGAGCTGCGCGAGCCCGGGGGCCGGTGCCAGTGCGTCGGTGTCGTCCGCCTGGCGCAGGAGGCCGACGGTGGCCTTGAGTTCGCGCAGCGCCGATGAGGTGGTGCCGACGAGGTCGGCAAGGATCGTCTGCGCCTGATCGGGGTGGATACGCGCCAGGTGCGCGGCCGTACCTGCCTGGGCGTGGGCCAGAGTCAAGTGGTGGGCGACGACATCGTGCAGTTCGCGGGCAATGCGCATGCGCTCGGCGTGTGCGGCACGGGTCTGTACGACCTCCAGATAGGCGCGCCGCAGCTGGACGGCACTGCCGAGCACCGCCGACAGCAGAATCCAGGCGGTGGGGTTGACCGTCCTGAGGATGAGCGGCTGGTCACGTCGTCGCCGTCAGCAGCGCGGCGACGGTGAGCGTGTAGGTGCGGGTGGTCGTCCGGTCGGCGCCGACGGCCAGCCGATAGAGCGCCACCATGACCGGTCCGAGCAGCAGGGGGGTGAGCAGGAATCCCGGCACGCCCGTGGCCACGGCGCAGGCCGCGGTCACCGCGACGACGGTGCGGGGGTGGCTGCGGTGCCACAGCAGGGCTGTGCAGCCGACGGCCGAGAACAGCACGGCGATCCACCACTCTGCCCGGATCGCGGGCTCCATGCCGCTGATCACGCTTCCCGGGACGGAGACGACGAACAGCAGCAGGGCCACAGCCGCGTCGACGCGGCGGGGATGGTCCTCTGCATATCGCTGCCAGCTGGTCATCATCGAATTCTCCGGTCCGGTAGATCCATGGTGGGCGACGTGGGCGCCGAGCAGCCAACGAGGGCCGCCCGTGTTCTCCACGGGCGGCCCTGGGGCGGGTACGGCGGTCAGACGCGAACCGACTCCAGGTCGGCCGCCTCGGTCCGCGCCGGGGCGGCGGACCGTCGGCTGAGAGCCTCCCCTTCCACGTCGACGCGGGGCAGCAGCTTGTCCAGCGGGCGCGGCAGCCACCATGCCGCCTTGCCGAGCAGGGCGAGCACGGCGGGGACGAACGCCATGCGGACGACGAACGCGTCGAACAGGACGGCTGTGGCCAGACCGAACCCGATCGTCTTGATCATGGATTCGCCGGCGCCGATGAACCCCGAGAAGACAGCCATCATGATGAGCGCGGCCGCCACCACGACGCGGGCGCTGTACCTAAAGCCGGTGACGACCGCCTCCTGGGGTGCGTGTCCCTTGGCCCGCTCCTCCCGGTAGCGGGAGACGATGAACACGGCGTAGTCGATGCCGCACGCGAGGCCGAGCATCGTGGCCAGGGTGCCGGTCGTCGCGGACAGACCCAGGGCACTGCCCAGGGCGAGAATCGACGCCATGCTGACGCCGACGCCGATGATCGCGGTCAGCAGCGGCAGCCCCGCGGCAGCCAGTGAACCGA
Source organism: Streptomyces sp. NPDC005181 (assembly GCF_040608395.1). Taxonomy (NCBI): domain Bacteria; kingdom Bacillati; phylum Actinomycetota; class Actinomycetes; order Kitasatosporales; family Streptomycetaceae; genus Streptomyces; species Streptomyces sp. NPDC005181. Next base: position 21,691 of record NZ_JBEXID010000032.1, on the reverse strand, counting down.
AGGTCATCAGCAACACCACGGCAGCGATGGCGATGCCAATCCCCTCGGCCCCGCCACCCGCCGCCGGCTGGGTCGCCAGTGCGGTTCCGCCGACCTCGACGGACAGGCCCGCGTCCCGGGCCTCCTGTATGGCGTCCTCCAGCGTCTGCTTGCTCGCGTCGGTGAGATCGTCGGCCTTCACCTTGTAGGTGACGGTCGCGTACGCCGTGGAGGCGTCCTTGCTCACCGACTGCGCCTGGAAGGGGCTCACCGCACCGGCGACCTGAGTCCCGTCGGCCGCCTCGTCCACGGTCTTCTCGATGGCCGACCGGTTCCCGGCCGCGGTGACCTTCTGTCCATCGGGAGCGACGAAGACGATCCGGGCGCTCGCCCCGTCGGCCATCGACCCGGGGAAGCGCTGCTCCATCAGGTCGAATGCCTTCTGGGACTCGATGCCCGGCATGGAGGACCCCTCATCGGGGGCGGCGGGAGCTGTGACAGCGCTGAAGCCGACAGCGCCCAGCACCGCCGCCCACAGCAGGGCGACGTACCAGCGCCGCCGGAAGGCCAGACGGCCCAGTCGATAGAGAAAAGCAGCCACGGGCAGGGGTCTCCACATCTGAATCTCGGGTACCTCCCCAGGTTCTCCGGGCATGGCCCGTCCCGTCGTCGTGCGCCTGCCGACACTCCCGCTACTGAAAACGCAGTACATGTACTCCGGCACGTCCCCCACGGGCATGACAGGGCACTGCTCCTGCCACCCGCCGGTGCCCTCCTCCGGGGTACATCGATGGGCACGCGCCGCCGCACCGTCCTGCCGACCCGCCAGTTCCGGCTGCCCACCTGCGTCAACGGGCACCACGACGGGATGCTGATCGGGACCGCCGCCGGGCTGCTCGACGGCGACAGCCCCGAGGAGGCCATCCGCAGGGAAGCGGCCGAGGGGACCGGGCACCTCGTCGGCGCCCCCGAGCGAGTTCGACGTGTACATGAGCCCCGGCTCGGTCACCGAACCGCTGACTTCCCCGCCCCGCCCCGCCGCACCGCGGCGCGGGCGACGAAGGCGTCCGCGCCGACGGCCGGCTCGCGAGCCGGCCAACGGCTTTGTCCTCGGTGTGGAGAAAGTTGGAGTGGATTCCTGCGCAACTTCTTCCCACTCCCGGCAACCGCTGCTACGTTCCCCTCGAAAGCCCGACGGATAAGCCGATGTGGCGGGGAGGGGCGCGTGAGACGTATGACGGCACGACCCGCAAATGCGCATCAGGCGCGACTGCTCCGGCTGTTGCGCGACGGCGGGCCCAACTCACGGGCACAGCTGGGGGATCAGATCGATCTCTCCCGCTCCAAGCTCGCCGTCGAGGTGGACCGGCTGCTGGAGACCGGACTTGTCGTGGCCGACGGACTCGCCGCCTCCCGCGGCGGGCGTCGCTCGCACAACATCCGGCTCGCTCCCGCACTGCGCTTTCTCGGCGTCGACATCGGCGCCACATCGATCGATGTGGCGGTCACCAACGCGGAGCTGGAGGTCCTGGGTCATCTCAACCACCCCATGGACGTACGCGAAGGACCCGTCGCCGTCTTCGAGCAGGTGCTGTCCATGGCGGCAAAGCTCCGGGCCTCCGGGCTCGCGGAAGGCTTCGACGGCGCGGGCATCGGCGTACCCGGACCGGTCCGTTTCCCCGAAGGCGTTCCGGTCGCACCCCCGATCATGCCCGGCTGGGACGGCTTCCCGGTCCGCGAGGCGCTCAGCCAGGAACTGGGCTGCCCCGTAATGGTCGACAACGATGTGAACCTGATGGCGATGGGGGAGCAGCACGCGGGCGTCGCGCGCTCCGTGGGCGACTTCCTCTGCATCAAGATCGGTACCGGCATCGGCTGCGGCATCGTCGTCGGCGGCGACGTCTACCGCGGTACGACGGGCAGCGCGGGCGACATCGGCCATATCCAGGTCGAACCCGACGGGCGCGCCTGCGCCTGCGGCAACCGGGGCTGCCTGGAGGCCCACTTCAGCGGCGCGGCGCTGGCTCACGACGCCGAGGACGCGGCGCGCGCGGGACAGTCGCAGGAGCTCGCGGCCCGGCTGGAAGCGGCCGGCAGGCTCACCGCCGTCGATGTGGCGGCCGCCGCGGCCGCCGGTGACGCGACCTCGCTCGACCTGATTCGCGAGGGCGGCAACCGGGTCGGCCAGGTCATCGCCGGACTCGTCAGTTTCTTCAACCCCGGACTGGTGGTGATCGGGGGCGGAGTGACCGGCCTCGGCCACACACTCCTCGCCAGTGTCCGGACCCAGGTCTACCGGCAGTCCCTGCCGCTGGCCACCGGCAATCTCCCCATCGTGCTGGGCGAGTTGGGACCGGCCGCCGGAGTCATCGGCGCCGCCCGGCTCATCAGCGACCACCTGTTCTCACCGGCCTGATCCTCGGCCGGCAGTACGGCACCAGCGATACATCGGCAACTGAGCACCACCCGCACCTGGCACAGCCCTGCCCGCTCACCGGCCCTTCCCCGAGCTCTTGGCTTCGCTCGAGCAGGGGAGACCCCATTTCGCCGAGGGGATTTGTCATGGCATCAGAACCACCCCTGCTCACCATGTCCGGCATCACCAAGTCGTTCCCCGGTGTGCGCGCTCTCGACGGCGTGGACCTGGAGGTCCAGGCAGGCGAGGTCCACTGTCTCCTCGGACAGAACGGCGCCGGCAAGTCCACTCTCATCAAGGTGCTCGCCGGAGCCCACCAGCCCGACGACGGCGAGATCGCCTGGCGTGGCGCACCCGTCGCGCTGAAGTCACCGATCGCCGCCATGCGCCTGGGCATCGCCACGATCTACCAGGAACTCGACCTGGTCGAGGGTCTCTCGGTCGCCGAGAACATCTTCCTCGGCCATGAACCCACCACCGCCCGCTTCGTCGTCCGCACCCGCGAGGGCCGGACGGCCGCCGCCGCACTGCTGAAGCGCCTCGGCCACCCCGAGATCGATCCCGCCCGCCCGGTCGGCGCGCTCTCAGCGGCCCAGCAGCAGATCGTCTCCATGGCGCGGGCACTCTCCCACGACGTGCGGCTCATCGTGATGGACGAGCCCTCCGCCGCCCTCGACCCCGACGAGGTCGACAACCTCTTCCGGATCGTGGCCTCACTCACCGCCGATGGCGTCGCCGTCGTCTACATCTCCCACCGGCTGGAGGAGATCCGCCGGATCGGCGACCGGGTGACCGTGCTGAAGGACGGACGGGCCGTCGCGGTCGGTCTGCCCGCCAAGTCCACCCCGACACGGGACATCGTTGCCATGATGACCGGCCGCAACGTCGAGTACGTCTTCCCGCAGCGCCCCGCGGTCTCGGCAGAGGTCGCGGAGACCGGTCGGCGGGAACCCGTACTCACCGTCGAAGGACTCGCCAGGGAAGGGGAGTTCGCACCGCTCGACCTCGCGCTGCGGCCCGGCGAGATCGTCGGCCTCGCCGGCCTGGTCGGCTCCGGGCGCTCCGAGATCCTGGAGACGATCTACGGTGCCCGCAGGCCGAGCGCGGGCCGGGTACTCGTCGGAGGGCGGCCGGTGCGCCCCGGCAGCGTCCGCTCCGCCGTCGCCGCAGGCATCGGGCTCGCCCCCGAGGAGCGCAAGGCACAGGCCCTGCTGATGCTCGAATCCGTCACCCGCAATGTCTCCGTCTCCTCCATGTCCCGCTTCTCCAGGGCAGGCTGGCTCGACCGGGGGGCCGAGCGCCGGGCGGCCCGCACCGCCACCCGCGAACTGTCGCTGCGCCCCGACAACCCGGACACCCCCGTCCGTACTCTCTCCGGCGGCAACCAGCAGAAGGCCGTCCTGGCCCGCTGGCTGCTGCGCGGCTGCCGGGTGCTGCTGCTCGACGAACCGACCCGCGGTGTCGACGTCGGCGCCCGCGCCGAGCTCTACGCCGTGATCCGACGGCTGGCCGACGAAGGCCTCGCCGTCCTGCTGGTCTCCAGCGAAGTGCCCGAAGTTCTGGGCCTCGCCGACCGGGTGCTGGTGCTCTGCGAGGGCCGCGTCGTGCATACGGCGGACGCCCGGGAGCTCGACGAGCACCGTGTACTCGACCTCGTGATGGAAGGGAGCCCGACGTCATGACACAGCCCGTCTCCTCGGCGCAGCACGGTGGGCCGGACAAGGCGGCCCCGGCCGCCCCCGCCTCGGTGCCGCCCTCGAAGGGCGGCGGACTGCGCGCTCTCGGGGGGCGCGCGGACGTCCGTAACCTGTCGCTGCTCGGCGTCCTCGCCGTACTGATCGCCGTCGGCGGGTTCACCGAGCCCGACGCCTTCCTGGACACCGGGAACCTGCAGCTGATCCTGACCCAGTCGTCCGTCATCGGCGTCGTCACCGTCGGTATGACGTTCGTCATCACCAGCGGCGGCATCGATCTGTCGGTCGGTGCGATGGTCGCGCTCGCCTCGGTCTGGGCGACCACGCTCGCCACCCAGGAGTACGGCTTCGCGGGCATCCTCTTCACCGCCGTGCTCGTCGGACTCGGCGCCGGACTCGTCAACGGGCTGTTGATCGCGTACGGGAGGATGGTGCCGTTCATCGCGACGCTGGCCATGCTCGCCTCGGCCCGCGGTCTCGCCCTGCTGATCACCGACGGCAAGACGCAGATCGTCACCGTGCAGTCGGTCCTGGACCTGGGGCTGCCCGACTCGTACATCCTCGGCATCCCGCCCCTGGTGATGGTCTTCGCCGCGGCCACCGTCATCGGCTGGCTGGTGCTGAACCGCACGACGTTCGGGCGCCGCACGGTCGCGGTCGGCGGCAACGCGGAAGCGGCCCGGCTCGCCGGAATCGACGTAACCAGGCAGCGGCTCTATCTGTACCTGCTCTCCGGGCTGTGCTGCGGCATCGCCGCCTTCATGCTGATCATCCTGTCCGGCTCGGGACAGAACACCAACGGCAACCTGTACGAGCTCGACGCCATCGCCGCCGCGATCATCGGCGGCACTCTGCTCAGCGGCGGACGCGGCACGATCGTCGGATCCGTCCTCGGCGTCCTCGTCTTCACCACCATCACCAATATCTTCGCTCTCAACAATCTGCAGAGCGATGTCCAGCAGATCGCCAAGGGCGCGATCATCGTCGCCGCCGTCCTGGTCCAGGGCCGAACCTCGGCCCACGGGGAGACCTGAGCCCCCGAGCTCTCCCCACCTCACCCCATCCCGCCCCACCCACAGTTCCGCATGCCACCCACGCACCGGATGAAGGGTTCCACAGCCATGCCAGAAACCAGCCGCAGAGGACTGCTCTTCGGCACCGCAGCCGTCTCCGCGGGCGCCCTCCTCACCGCCTGCACCAGCAATGAGCCCAAGAAGTCGCAGACTGCGCAGAGCAATCAACCGGCCGCCGACAACAAGCCCGGCAAGTCCGTCACCATCGGCTTCGCCGGCCCGCAGGCCGACCACGGATGGCTCAACGCCATCAATGAGAACGCCAAGTCGCGGGCGGAGAAGTACTCCGAGGTGACCCTGGAGATCACCGAGGGCTCCAACGACACCGCCGTCCAGATCGGCCAGGTCAAGACCCTCATCAACAAGAAGGTCGACGTCCTCGTCATCCTCCCCGCCGACGGCAAGGCGCTCACCCAGGTCGGTCTGGAAGCGATGAAGGCGGGCATCCCCGTCATCAACCTGGACCGCATCTTCGCCTCACCGCAGGCCTACCGCTGCTGGGTCGGCGGCGACAACTACGGCATGGGCCTCAACGCCGGTACGTACATCGGCGAGAAGCTCAAGGACAAGCCGAACGCCAAGGTCGTCGAGCTCGCGGGCATCGACAACCTGGAGCTCACCAAGCAGCGCAGCCAGGGCTTCGCCGACGCGCTCAAGAACTACCCCAACGTCAAGTTGGTCGCCCGGCAGGCCGCCGAGTTCACCGTCGAGTCCGGCCAGGCGAAGATGGCCCAACTTCTACAGGCCCAGAAGAAGTTCGATGCCCTGTGGAACCACGACGACGACCAGGGTGTCGGCGCGCTGCGCGCCATCCAGCAGGCCGGCCGGGACGAATTCCTGATGGTCGGCGGTGCGGGCGCCAAGTCCGCCATGGACGCCATCAAGGCCGACAACAGCGTCCTGAAGGCCACCGTCCTCTACCCGCCGACGATGGCCGCGTCCGCCATCGACCTGGCGCGCGCGCTCGGCCAGAGCAAGGGCATCGGCGGCCTCTCCGAACTGGAGATCCCGACCAGTCTCACGCTCTACTCCGCCGTCGTCACCAAGGACAACATCGACCAGTACCTGCCGACGGGCTTCAGCTGATCCGCAGTCCAGGAGGGTGCTGACCCTCCTGCCGCCCCCACCGAACGACCGACGAGGAGGAAGCCCGTATGGCCCGTAGGGAAGAGACGGAGCAGGAAGCCGCAGCGCCGCCGTCGACAAAGCCGGAGGCGACGCTCGGGGTCGGCATGGTCGGATACGCGTTCATGGGTGCCGCCCACTCCCAGGGGTGGCGCACCGCGGGACACGTTTTCGACCTGCCGATGAGGCCGGCTCTCGCCGCGATCTGCGGACGCGACCGTACGGCGGTCACCGCCGCCGCCGACCGGCACGGCTGGACGGCGGCGGAGACCGACTGGCGCGCCCTGATCGCCAGGGACGACGTCCAGCTCGTCGACATCTGCACCCCCGGCGACAGTCATGCGGAGATCGCCATCGCCGCCCTGGAGGCCGGCAAACACGTGCTGTGCGAGAAGCCGCTCGCCAACACGGTTGCCGAGGCGGAGGCCATGACCGAGGCCGCGGAACGGGCCAGGGCCCGCGGTCAGGTGGCGATGGTCGGCTTCAACTACCGCAAGGTGCCGGCGATCGCGTACGCACGGAAGCTGATCGCCGAGGGCAGGCTCGGCGCCCTGCGGCACGTACGGGCCACCTACCTCCAGGACTGGCTGGTCGACCCCGAGTCGCCCCTCACCTGGCGGCTCGAGCGCGAACACGCCGGGTCCGGTGCGCTCGGCGACCTCGGGGCGCACATCATCGACCTCGCCCAGTATCTGGCGGGGGAGCTGCTGGTGGGGGTGTCGGCGGTGTCCGAGACGTTCGTACGGGAGCGGCCCCTGCTCGCCGGAGCGTCGGCGGGACTCTCGGGCGTCGCGAGCAGCGAGGCCCGAGGGGCGGTCACCGTCGACGACGCGGCCGTGTTCACCGGCAGGCTCGCCTCCGGAGCGCTGGCCTCGTTCGAGGCGACCCGGATGGCGGCGGGCCGCAAGAACGCGCTGCGGCTGGAGCTCAACGGGGAGTGCGGCTCCCTCGCCTTCGATCTGGAGCGGCTCAACGAACTGTCCTTCCACGACCACACCGAACCCGCCGCCACCGCCGGATTCCGCCGCATCCTCGTCACCGAGCCCGAACATCCGTACCTGGAGGCATGGTGGCCGCCGGGCCATGCCCTCGGCTACGAGCACACCTTCATCCACCAGGCCCGCGACCTCGTCCGGACGATCGCCGAAGGGACGGACCCCGTGCCGTCGTTCGCCGACGGGCTCCAGGTGCAGCGGGTGCTCGCCGCCGTGGAGGAGAGCGCCGAGAAGAACTCCGTACACACCCCCGTACAGCTCTAGGAGGTTCCGCGCATGCCCCGTCCCTTCACTCTCTTTACCGGCCAGTGGGCCGACCTGCCGCTGGAGGAGGTCTGCCGGCTCGCCCGTGACTTCGGCTACGACGGGCTCGAACTCGCCTGCTGGGGCGACCACTTCGAGGTAGACAAGGCTCTCAACGACCCGGGCTATCTGGCCGGGCGGCACCAGCTGCTCGACAAGTACGGGCTGAAGTGCTGGGCGATCTCCAACCATCTCGTCGGCCAGGCCGTCTGCGACAACCCGATCGACGAACGGCACCAGGGCATTCTGCCCGCCAGGATCTGGGGCGACGGTGAGCCCGAAGGGGTACGGCGCAGGGCCGCCGAAGAGATCAAGAACACCGCCCGCGCGGCCGCGGCCTTCGGGGTCCGTACCGTCATCGGCTTCACCGGTTCGTCGATCTGGCACCTGGTGGCGATGTTCCCGCCGGTGCCGCCGCGGATGATCGAGCGGGGGTACGAAGACTTCGCCGAACGCTGGAACCCGATCCTCGACGTGTTCGACGCGGAGGGCGTGCGGTTCGCCCACGAGGTGCACCCGAGCGAGATCGCGTACGACTACTGGACCACGCATCGCGCCCTGGAGGCCGTCGACCACCGGGCCGCGTTCGGGCTGAACTTCGACCCGAGCCACTTCGTCTGGCAGGACCTCGATCCGGTCGGCTTCCTCTACGACTTCCGGGACCGGATCTACCACGTGGACTGCAAGGAGGCGCGCAAACGCCTCGACGGACGCAACGGCCGGCTCGGCTCGCACCTCCCCTGGGGCGATCCCCGGCGCGGCTGGGACTTCGTCTCCGGCGGGCACGGTGACGTGCCGTGGGAGGACGTGTTCCGGATGCTCCGGTCGATCGGCTACGAGGGCCCGATCTCGGTGGAGTGGGAGGACGCCGGGATGGACCGGCTGACGGGTGCGCCGGAAGCGCTTGCCACGATGAAGCGGTACGACTTCGATCCGCCGGCGGCGTCGTTCGACGCGGCGTTCGGGGGCGGCGACTGACGGTTCCCGGGGGCTGTGCCCCCGGATCCCCGCTCCTCAATCGCCGGAGGGCTGGATTTTCGGAGTCGGCTCCGGTAGCCCGCTCAGGCGGCAGAACCCAAGCCCGCCCGGCGATTGAGGGCATCTTGTTCACCCCGTCCGGCGATTGAGGACCGCGTGGTCCGGGGCAGAGCCCCGGTTCGGGCAGGGGGAAGACCCGGTGGCAGCAAGCGGGCCGTCGGGGCGGTCCCGGCTGCCCTCATCCCTCTTTGTCCTGCAGCAGGAAAAAGTTTAACTCAACTGCTGTGCAAGGGCTTTCCGCTCCGGACGAACAGGTCTACCGTCCCTGTGGTGTACACGAAATGACTCGCGTCGCTGGGGCCCCACCGGGCCCCGGGCGACCTGCGCGGCAGTCCCCGCGCGGAACGGCCCGGCTCCACCCGCCCGTACAACCGGCACTCTCCGGAGGACACTCGTGCACAGAACCAGAACCCGGCCCCGACTCCGCAAGTCCCTCGCCCTGCTCACCGGCGGCCTGATCACCGCGGCCACCCTCGCCCTGGGCGCCCCCGGCGCCTCCGCGTCGGGCCCGGCCTCACCGGCCGCCACCGACGCCGCGGCGGCCGCGGCCGAGGACTTCCAGCAGGTCACTCTCGCGAAGGGCGTCGCCGAAACCGGCGAACCCATGTCGCTGGCCGTGCTCCCGGACCGCAGCATCCTGCACACCTCACGCAGCGGCGAGCTGCGGATCACCGACAGCGCCGGCAACACCACGGTCTCCGGCGTCCTTCCCGTCTACTCGCACGACGAGGAAGGCCTCCAGGGCGTCGGTATCGACCCGGACTTCGACAAGAACCGGGCGATCTACCTCTACTACGCGCCCCCGCTGGACACCCCGGCCGGCGACGCCCCGGAGACCGGCACCGCCGCCGACTTCGCCAAGTTCGACGGCGTCAACCGGCTCTCCCGCTTCGTCCTCGAGGAGGACGGCACCCTCGACCTGAGCAGCGAGAAGAAGGTCCTCGACGTCAAGACGTCGCGCGGCATCTGCTGCCACGTCGGCGGCGACATCGACTTCGACGCACAGGGCAACCTGTACCTGTCGACCGGTGACGACTCCAACCCCTTCGCCTCCGACGGCTACACGCCGATCGACGAACGCCCGGACCGCAACCCGGCGTTCGACGCCCGGCGCACCTCGGGCAACACCAACGACCTGCGCGGCAAGATCCTCCGGATCAAGGTCGCCGACGACGGCTCGTACACCATCCCCGAGGGCAACCTCTTCGCCCCGGGCACGGACAAGACCCGGCCCGAGATCTACGCGATGGGATTCCGCAACCCGTTCCGCTTCAGCGTCGACAAGGCCACCGGCATTGCGTACGTCGGCGACTACGGTCCCGACGCGGGCGCGGCCGACCCGAAGCGCGGACCGGGCGGGCAGGTCGAGTTCGCCCGCGTGACCAAGGCGGGCAACTTCGGCTGGCCGTTCTGCACCGGGAAGAACGACCCCTTCGTCGACTACGACTTCGCGACGAAGACGTCCGGGGCGGCCTTCGACTGCGCCGCCCCGAAGAACACCTCGCCGCACAACACCGGCCTGGTCGACCTGCCCCCGGCGCAGCCTGCCTGGATCCCGTACGACGGCGGATCCGTGCCCGAGTTCGGCACCGGCTCCGAGTCACCGATGGGCGGCCCCGTCTATCACTACGACGCCGACCTCGACTCGCCAGTGAAGTTCCCCGAGGCGTACGACGGAGACTTCTTCGCCGGTGAGTTCGGCCGGCAGTGGATCAAGCGCATCGAGCAGGACGGCGACGGCGCCGTCCAGTCCATCAACAACATCCCGTGGTCCGGGACCCAGGTGATGGACATGGCCTTCGGCCCGGACGGCGCGCTGTACGTCCTGGACTACGGCGTCTCCTGGTTCGGCGGCGACGAGCACTCCGCGCTCTACCGCATCGAGAACGCCACCGGCGGCCACTCGCCGGTCGCCGAAGCCACCTCCAACAAGACGTCCGGCACCGCACCGCTGAAGGTGCAGTTCTCCTCCGCGGGCACCACGGACTCCGACAATGACGCGCTCACCTACGCCTGGGACTTCGGCGACGGCGGTACGTCGACCGCCGCGAACCCCACGTACACGTACAAGAAGAACGGCACCTACACCGCGACCGTCACCGCCAAGGACCCCACCGGCCGCACCGGTTCGGCGAGTGTCCATGTGACCGTCGGCAACACCGCACCCAAGGTGAACCTGCAACTCCCCGGCGACGGACAGCTGTTCAGCTTCGGCGACGACATCCCGTTCAAGGTGACCGTCACCGACCCCGAGGACGGCGCGATCGACTGCTCCAAGGTCCAGGTCAGCTTCGTACTCGGCCATGACAGCCACGGCCACCCGATCACCACGGAGCACGGCTGCTCCGGCACCATCAAGACCGAGGTGGACGGCGGACACGACCCGAACGCCAACATCTTCGGAGTCATCGACGCCTCGTACACCGACGGCGGGGGCGGCGGCCAGGCCGCACTCTCCGGCCACGACCAGTCGCAGCTCCAGCCCCGTCACCGGCAGGCCGAGCACTTCACCGACTCGTCCGGCATCAAGACGTACGACAAGGCGAACGCGGAGGGCGGCAAGACGGTCGGCGACATCAACAACGACGACTGGATCGCCTTCAAGCCGTACATCCTGGGCGACTCCACCAAGCTCACCGCCCGGATCTCGTCCGGCGGCGCGGGGGGCTTCCTCGAGGTACGGACCGGCTCCGCGACCGGCAAGATCCTCGGCTCCGCACCGGTGCCGGTGACCGGCGGCTGGGAGACCTTCCAGGAGATCGACGTACCGCTGCGCGGCGTCCCGAAGCAGGCCACCGAACTCTTCCTGGTCTTCAAGGGCGGCGACGGGGCGCTCTACGACATCGACGACTTCGAGCTCTCCAACAGCGCCCCCGACCGGACCGCCAAGCGGGTCCTGGTCTTCTCGAAGACGGCCGGTTTCCGCCACGACGCGATCCCCGCGGGCGTCGCCGCACTGAAGGAACTCGGCAAGACCAGCAACATCACCGTCGACTCCACCGAGGAAGCAGGCCAGTTCACCACCAGCAACCTGGCCCGCTACGACGCCGTGGTCTTCCTCTCCACGACCGGTGACGTCCTCAACGCCGACCAGCAGAAAGCGTTCGAGAACTACATCGCCACCGGCGGTGGCTACATGGGCGTGCACGCCGCCGCGGACACCGAGTACGACTGGGCGTTCTACGGCGGACTGGTCGGCGCGTACTTCGCCGGGCACCCCGCGATCCAGCCCGTCACCGTCCGCGTCGAGGACCACAAGCACCCGGCCACCGCCCACCTCGACGATGCCTGGGACCGCACCGACGAGCTGTACAACTACCGCACCAACCCGCGGGACAAGGTGAAGGTCCTCGCCACGCTCGACGAGACGACCTACACCGGCGGCACCATGAAGGGCGATCACCCGATCACCTGGTGCCAGGCCTACCAGGGCGGCCGGTCCTTCTACACCGGCCTCGGCCACACCAAGGAGTCGTACGCCGAACCGGCCTTCCGCCAGCTCCTCCTCGGCGGCGTCCGCTACGCGGCCGGACAGGTCAAGGCCGACTGCAAGCCGGACACCGGCTACCGGTCGATCTTCAACGGCAAGACGCTCGAAGGCTGGAAGCAGGCCGGCCCCGGGAAGTTCGACGTCGTCGACGGTGAACTCCGCTCCGAGGGCGGCATGGGGCTCCTCACCTACCAGGCCAAGGAGCTCAAGTCGTACTCGCTGAAGCTCGACTGGAAGATGGCGGGCGACGACAACTCCGGTGTCTTCGTCGGCTTCCCGGAGTCCAATGACCCCTGGTCCGCAGTGAACAACGGCTACGAGGTCCAGATCGACGCCACCGACGCGCCCGACCGCACCACGGGCTCCGTCTACACCTTCAAGGCGGCGAACATCAAGGCCCGCGACCAGGTCCTGCGGCCGCCCGGCCAGTGGAACAGCTACGAGATCAAGGTCCAGGGTGAACGGCTCCAGGTCTTCCTGAACGGGGTCAAGATCAACGACTTCACCAACACCGATCCCGCACGCAGCCTGAAGGACGGCTACATCGGTCTCCAGAACCACGGAGCCGATGACCAGGCGTCCTTCCGCAACATCCAGTTGAAGGAACTGCCCGCCGCGTAGGGCGACAGCCACAGTCCGACGGCGGGCGGGGCAAAGGCCCTACCTCGCCCGCCGTCTCCACCTCTTTCCTGCCCACCCCGAACTGATCAGCGCCGCTCTCTTCGTACTGCCCAGCCAGGATCCCCAGCCAGGGAGGCAGCCCGTGTCAGCACATGCCGTTCGTACCGGAGTCTGGTTCATCGGAGCACGCGGCTCCGTCGCCACCACCGCCACGGCGGGCTGCGCAGCCGTCACGGCGGGGCTCCACCCGGCGGCGGGCATGGTCACCGAGACCGCGCCGTTCGCCGACAGCGGGCTGCCGGCGCTGAACTCCCTGGTCTTCGGCGGACACGACACCGTCGGCTGTCCGCTGCCCAAACGGGCTGAGGCACTGGCCGCCGGGGGAGTGCTGCCGCACGGGCTGCCGTCGGCGGTACGGTCCGAACTCGCCGCCGCCGATGCGGAGATACGCGCTGGCGGGCCGCTGCCCGGCGACACCCGTACGGACGAGGAACTCATCGCCGCGTTCACCGCCGACCTCACCGACTTCGGCCGCCGCAACGAACTGGCCCGCACCGTCGTGGTCAACGTCGCGTCGACGGAGCCGGTCCCGGCACCCGGGCAGCACCGGCTGCCGGCCAGCTCGCTCTACGCCGCCGCGGCGCTCCGGGCCGGCTGCCCCTACACCAACTTCACCCCGTCAACCGGGCTGCGCACCCCCGCGCTCCAGGACGCCGTCGCGGACTGCGGACTTCCTCACGCAGGCCGCGACGGCAAGACGGGCCAGACGCTGCTCCGCTCCGTACTCGCCCCGATGTTCGTGCAACGCGCCCTGCCCGTACGGGCCTGGTCCGGCACGAATCTGCTGGGCGGCGGGGACGGGGCGGCGCTGGCCGACCCGGGCGCGGCGGCGGCCAAGAACGCGGGCAAGGAACGCGTTCTCGCCGACACGCTGGGCGTCACCCCCGAGGGCGAGGTCCACATCGACGACGTACCGGCCCTCGGCGACTGGAAGACGGCCTGGGACCACATCGCGTTCGACGGCTTCCTCGGAGCGCGCATGGTCCTCCAGACGACCTGGCAGGGCTGCGACTCGGCGCTGGCCGCCCCGCTTGTGCTGGACCTCGCGCGACTGCTGGCCCGCGCCCACGAAGCGGGTCTGACGGGCGCGCGGCCCGAACTCGGCTTCTACTTCAAGGACCCGGACGGCGGCCCCGCCGCACTCTCCGAGCAGTACCTGCAGCTCCTGGCCTTCGCCGAACGCCTGCGGGGGCAGAAGTGAAAGCCGCAGTACGGGCCTGGGCCGAACTGCTCAGGGTCTCGGCGCTGTTCACCGTCCCCGGGGACGCGCTCGCCGGGGCGGCGGCCATCGGCCGGCGACCCGGCCGAGGCACCGCGCTGGCGGTCGGCGCCTCCCTCTGTCTGTACGAGGCGGGCATGGCCCTCAACGACTGGGCCGACCGCGACGAGGACGCCATCGACCGTCCGCACCGCCCGATTCCCTCGGGCCGGATCGCCCCCGGCGCAGCCCTCGCGGCAGCCGGGGCCCTGACAGTTACCGGTCTGACCCTGGCCGCCCGCGCGGGCCGCCCGGCGCTGACGGTGGCCACCGGCCTGGCGGCAACGGTCTGGGCCTACGACCTCCACCTCAAGCACACCAAGGCGGGGCCGGCAGCGATGGCGGGGGCCCGCGCACTGGACCTCCTCCTGGGCGCCACGGCGACGGCAGGGGCGGGGGCAGGAGCAGGGGCGGGCTACGGAGGCGTCAACCTCCCGACGGACGCGACCGGCACGTCACGCGCCGGTCGCACCGTGGGCCCCGGTCGCATGACCCACCCCATCGTCCGTACCGCCGTCCCCGCCGCCGCCCTGCTCGGGGCGCACACCTATGCGGTCACCGCCGTCTCGCGCCACGAGGCGCAGGGCGGCTCCACCGCCGCGCCCCTCGGCGCACTCGCGGCGATGGTTGCGCTCGCCGCCGCCGCCATGCGGGAGCGGCGGGAGTCCGGGGGCCCGCCTCCGATGCCGGGAAGGGGCGGGCCAGGGGACAACCACGGGCCAGGGGACCACCACCGGCCCCGACCCGGAGCGCTCGCCCCCCGCCTCCTCCTCACCGCACTCACCGCCGCCTACCTGCGTACCGCCGCCAAGCCTCTCCTCCACGCCACCCTCAACCCGTCCGCGCCCCTCACTCAGCGCGCCGTCGGCAGCGGTATCCGGGCGATGATCCCGCTTCAGGCCGTGCTCGCCGCCCGCGCCGGAGCAGTCGGCACCGGGCTCGCCGTCATGGGGCTCGTTCCCCTTGCCCGCACCCTCGCCCGGAAGGTGAGCCTCACATGACGATCCGCTTCGGCTACGGCACCAACGGGCTCACCGACCTCCGCCTGGACGACGCCCTGGGACTCCTCGCGGACCTCGGCTACGACGGCGTCGGTCTCACCCTCGACCACATGCACCTCGACCCCTTGGCCCCGGATCTCGCCGCCCGCACCCGGTACGTGGCGGACAGGCTCGGCCGGCTGGGGCTCGGCGTGACCGTCGAGACGGGGGCCCGCTATGTCCTCGACCCGCGCCGCAAGCACGGCCCGTCCCTCCTCGACCCGGACCCGGAGGCCCGCGCCGCCCGCACCCGGCTGCTGCTGCGGGCCGTCGACGTCGCCGCCGACCTCGGCGCCCACGCCGTGCACTGCTTCAGCGGCATCACCCCACCCGAGACCCCACCGGACACGGCCTGGCAGCGGCTGACCGACGCCCTCGCACCCGTGCTCGACGCCGCAGCCCGTACCGGCGTCCCGCTCGCCATCGAGCCCGAACCCGGCCATCTCCTCGCCACCCTCTCGGACTTCCACCACCTCCGCGTCCTCAGCGGCGACCCCGACCCTCTCGGGCTCACCCTCGACATCGGGCACTGCCAGTGCCTCGAACCGGCCGCACCCGTCGACTGTGTCCGGGCCGCCGCCCCCTGGCTGCGGCACGTCCAGATCGAGGACATGAGCCGGGGCGTCCACGAGCACCTCCCGTTCGGCGACGGCGAGATCGACTTCCCGCCCGTACTCGACGCGCTCGACGCCCTCGGCAACACCGGATATCGCGGCCTCACCGTCGTCGAACTGCCCCGCCACTCCCACGCGGGCCCCGAACTGGCCAGGATCTCCCTCGAGTTCCTGCGCGACCACACCCCGTCGAAGTCCTCGAAGGGAGCAGCACCGTGCCGATGACCCGCAAGCAACTCGACGCACAGCTCGCCGGCGCCGCACGCGCCTGGCTCGACGAGGCCCTCGCCGAGGCCGCCCACACCGCCTGCCACGAGGACACCGCGCCCGGCAGTCCCTACGCCGTCCCCCCTTGGGAACTGCGGTTCGCCGCCGCCGGCCGGCACTGCGGACTCGAGTACGCCGACTCCGTACGCGCCCTGCTGCTCCTCGAGGCCCGTGCCGGCGTGCCCGCCGTGACCAGACTCTACGAACAGGGCACCGCCGCCGAACGACGCGCCGTCCTCCTCACCCTGCACCGACTGGACCTCGGCCCCACCGCCCTTCCGCTCGTCGAGGACGCTCTGCGCACCAACGACACCCGGCTGGTTGCCGCCGCCGTGGGCCCGTACGCCGCCGCCCATCTCGACGGGCACCACTGGCGGCACGCCATCCTCAAGTGCCTCTTCACCGGCGTCCCCGTCGACGCCGTCGACGCACTGGCCCGGCGCGCCCGCGGCGACGCGGAACTCGCCCGCATGCTCGGCGACTTCGCGGCCGAACGCACGGCGGCCGGCCGCACCGTCCCCGACGACCTGCACCGCGTCCTCGCCCTCACGGCCCCCGCACCCTTCCCCGAGCCCTCGAACATTCGCGAGCAGGGGCGACCCCATCCCCCCACGGAGGAGTCCTGATGCGCATCTTCGACCCCCACATCCATATGACTTCCCGCACCACGGACGACTACCAGGCGATGTACGACGCAGGTGTCCGCGCCCTCGTCGAACCCTCCTTCTGGCTCGGCCAGCCCCGCACCTCGCCCGCCAGCTTCTTCGACTACTTCGACGCCCTGCTCGGCTGGGAGCCCTTCCGCGCCGCCCAGTACGGCATCGCCCACCACTGCACGCTCGCTCTCAACCCCAAAGAGGCGAACGACCCCCGCTGCACCCCCGTCCTGGACGCCCTGCCCCGCTACCTCGTCAAGGACTCCGTCGTCGCCGTCGGAGAGATCGGCTACGACTCCATGACTCCGGCCGAGGACACAGCCCTCGCCGCCCAGCTCCAGCTGGCCGCCGACCACGGGCTGCCCGCCCTCGTCCACACCCCGCACCGAGACAAGCTCGCCGGTCTGCACCGCACCATCGACGTCATCCGCGAGTCCCACCTCCCCCCGGAGCGGGTCCTGCTCGATCACCTCAATGAGACGACCGTGAAGGACGCCACCGACAGCGGCTGCTGGGCCGGTTTCTCGATCTACCCCGACACCAAGATGGACGAGGACCGCATGATCGCGATCCTCAAGACCCACGGTACGGAGAAAATCCTGGTCAACTCGGCTGCCGACTGGGGCAGGAGCGACCCCCTCAAGACCCGCAAGGTCGGCGATGCCATGCTCGCCGCCGGGTTCAGCGACGACGACGTCGACCAGGTGCTCTGGCGCAACCCCGTCGCCTTCTACGGCCAGAGCGGCCGACTCCAGCTCGACCTCACCACCCCCGATCAGCTCCACGAGGGGAACTCCATCCTCCGCGGCGGGGAGTGACCCGATGCGCTTCCGCCACCCCGACGGATCCACCGTCCACCTCGCGTACTGCACCAACGTCCACCCCGCCGAGACCCTGGACGGGGTCCGCGCCCAGCTGCGCGACCACTGCGAACCCGTCCGCAAACGCCTCGGCCGCGACCGCCTCGGCATCGGGCTCTGGCTCGCCAAGGACGCCGCGCGCACGCTGATCAACGACCCCGCCCAGCTGCGCTCCCTGCGCGCCGAGCTCGACCGCCGCGGCCTCGAAGTCGTCACCCTGAACGGCTTCCCGTACGAAGGCTTCGGCGCCGAAGAGGTCAGGTACCGGGTGTACAAGCCCGACTGGACGGACCCCGAACGGCTGGCCCACACCACCGATCTCGCCCGGCTGCTCGCCACGCTGCTCCCCGACGACGTCACCGAAGGCACCATCTCCACCCTGCCGATCGCCTGGCGCACCCCGTACACCGGCGACCCCGAAGCCGCCCGCACGGCGCACACCGCGCTGACCACCCTCGCCGAACGTCTCGACGCCCTCGCCGAGCTGACCGGCAAGTCCATCCGGATCGGGCTCGAACCCGAACCGGGCTGCACGGTCGAGACCACCGCCGACGCGATCGCACCTCTCACCGCCGTCGGACACCACCGCATCGGCATCTGCATCGACACCTGCCACCTCGCCACCTCGTTCGAGGACCCGGGCACCGCCCTCGACGCGCTCGCCGCAGCCGGCATCCCGGTCGCCAAGGCCCAGCTCTCCGCCGCACTCCATGCCGAACACCCGCACCTGCCCGAGGTGCGCACCGCGCTCGCCGCCTTCGCCGAACCCCGCTTCCTCCACCAGACCCGCACCCGCACCACCCACGGACTGCGCGGCACCGACGACCTCGACGAGGCGGTCACCGGCCAGGCACTGCCCGACGGCACCCCGTGGCGCGCCCACTTCCACGTACCGCTGCACGCACCGCCCGCCCCACCGCTCACCTCCACCCTTCCAGTGCTCAGGGCCGCGCTGACCCGCGTGGTCGGCGGAGCCCGGCCGCTGACCCGTCACCTGGAGGTCGAGACGTACACGTGGCAGGCGCTCCCCGCCGCGCTGCGCCCCCGCACCCGCCCCCAGCTCGCCGACGGCATCGCCGCCGAACTCACCCTCGCCCGCGACCTCCTGGTCGACCTCGGCCTCAAGGAGCTCCCATGACCGCAGCCGAAACGGGTACGTCCGCCGGTTCCACCGCCACTCCCACCCCGCTTCTCGTCCTCGATGTAGTCGGCCTCACCCCCCGGCTCCTCGACCACATGCCGCACCTCAAGTCCCTGGGGCAGTCCGGCACCCACGCCCCCCTCGGCACCGTGCTGCCCGCCGTCACCTGCGCCGCGCAGTCCACCTTCCTCACCGGCACCACCCCCGCCGAGCACGGCATCGTCGCCAACGGCTGGTACTTCCGCGAGCTCGGCGACGTCCTCCTCTGGCGCCAGCACAACGGACTCGTCGCCGGCGACAAGCTCTGGGACGCCGCCCGCCGTGCCCACCCCGGCTACACCGTCGCCAACATCTGCTGGTGGTACGCCATGGGCGCCGACACCGACATCACCGTCACCCCGCGCCCCGTCTACTACGCCGACGGCCGCAAGGAACCCGACTGCTACACGCGGCCGCCCGCCCTCCACGACGAACTCACCGAGAAGCTCGGCACCTTCCCCCTCTTCCACTTCTGGGGCCCCGGCGCCGACCTGGTCTCCTCGCAGTGGATCATCGACGCGACCCGGCACATCCTCGACACCCGCCACCCCGACCTGGCCCTCTGCTACCTCCCGCACCTCGACTACGACCTGCAGCGCTACGGCCCCGACGACCCCCGCGCCTTCCGGGCAGCGGCCGACCTCGACCGGGCCGTGGCCCCGCTCCTCGACGACGCGCGCCGCGAGGGCCGCACCGTCGTAGCCCTCTCCGAGTACGGCATCACCCGCGTCGACCGCCCGGTCGACATCAACCGGGCCCTGCGCCGCGCCGGCCTGCTGGAGGTCCACACCCAGGACGGCATGGAGTACCTGGACCCGATGGCCTCCCGGGCCTTCGCCGTCGCCGATCACCAGCTCGCCCACATCTACGTACGCCGCCCCGAGGACCTCGACGCCACCCGCGAAGCCCTCGCGGAGCTGCCAGGCATCGAGCAGCTCCTCGACGACGAGGGCAAGAAGGCACACCGCCTCGACCACCCGCGCTCCGGCGAACTCGTCGCCGTCGCCGATCCGGACGCCTGGTTCACGTACTACTACTGGCTCGACGACGCGCGCGCCCCCGACTTCGCGCAGCTCGTCGAGATCCACCGCAAACCCGGCTACGACCCGGTCGAACTCTTCCTGGACCCGCAGGACCCGTACGTGCGGATCAAGGCGGCCACCGCCGTGGCCCGCAAGAAGCTCGGCATGCGCTACCGCATGGCGGTCGTGCCCCTCGACCCCTCACCTATTCGCGGCAGCCACGGCCGCCTCCCCGCGAGCGACGAAGAAGGCCCGCTCATCCTGTGCTCCACCCCCCACGCGTTCACCGGCCCCGTCGGGGCCACCGAAGTGAAGTCCCTGCTCCTTACGCTTGCCGGCCTCGCATGAGATCGGTCCGTGCACAGCGTTTCGAGCATCTTCGAGAAAGAGAGAGACCGTGACCGCGTACAACGACGAATCCGGAACGGACGGCGCCCTGCGCCGCAGCCTCGGCGTCAGTCGCCGCCGCTTTCTGAGCACCTGCACGGCCGCTGCGGCAGCGGCGATCGCCGCGCCCGCCTTCGGCGCGCCGCCGGCCCTCGCCCAGACCGCGTCCGGCAAGGGGCAGGGCGTCGGCCAGGCTCTGGTCCCGGCGGCGAGACGAGGAATCATCCTGTACACCGTGCGTGACGCCACGGGCCGGGATCCGCTCACCACCGACCTTCCCTCGGGCTTCCGTGAGGTCTTCAGGGAGCTGGCACGCTACGGCTACCAGCAGGCCGAGTTCGCCGGGTACGGCCAGCACGCCAACGCACCCGGCGGAAGCAACCTCGAATCGGTGGAAGGCGCGAAGCTGCTGCGCTCGTGGCTGGACGAGTACGGTCTGCGCGCCCAGGGCAACCACGGCTACATCCCGTCGTCCTGGCCGCTGAACCAGAGCGACCTGGACCAGTTCAAGCGCCACCTTGAGATAGCGAACATCCTCGGCATGGAACACATGGGCACCGGTGGCGACCCCACCGGCAGCTCCTACCGTGCCGACTGGGACGTGGCCGCCGACAAGTGGAACACGCTGGGACGGATCGCTCAGGGTGCGGGCATCAAGCTGTACACCCACAACCACGACGCGGCATACGGCTTCCTGCTCGACGGCGGTCCGCTGGACGCACAGGGGCGCCCCACCCGCAGCTCCGGCACCCGCAAGCTCGAGTACTTCCTTCAGGTCACCGACCCGAAATCCGTATGGCTGGAGATGGACATCTTCTGGGCGCACGTCGCTCAGTACAAGTTCCACACTTACACTGCGCACGACGGATCGCAGCAGGAGAACATCTTCGACCCGGCGGCACTGGTCAGCTGCAACACCAAGCGCTACCCGCTGTTCCACGCCAAGGACGGCATCGTCAACACAACCAGCGGCAACGGCTACGACATGGTCCCCTTCGGCACCGGGGTCATCGACTACCGGACGTTCTTCCGCCGTGTCGGGGCGAAGAACTACCACAACCCGATGGTCGAGCAGGACAACGCACCGAGTTCGACCGTCCCCGCGCAGTCCCTGAACCATGCGCGGATCGGCTACGACAACTTGGCGGCGCTGCGCAAGTAGGACCGTCGGCGGCACCGGAGGGGCGGTCCGCGCCTCACCCCGAATTCCTGACATCGGGGAACAGCGCAAACGCCCGTCCGGTGACGTCAGGCACCGTGCGCTCCACGGCCGTCACCAGGAGCGTACGGTGCCTGACCAGTACCCCGAACTGCGTGACCAACCCCGGGGTTGGCCGAGGATCCGCCGGTCGTTCCAGCCGATGCGGTAGACGTCGCCACGCGCGTCCGTGATCTCGCGGAAGCCCGCGCCCGCCGTGGTGGCCGGCGCGGACTCCGTTACGTGAGGTTCCGCTGCCGTATCAGGAGATCTCCCGGCTGATCGGATACGGATTGGGTTCGATGCGCTTGGCGTTCGGCCGGCCCGGCGCCTTGAGGAAGCACGCGAGGACCGCCGAGCCGAGACCGATGCTGCCCGCCAGGGCGAAGGCACCGCCGTAGCCCCAGGCATGGAC